>SBAT01000363.1 GCA_005240105.1 Chloroflexota bacterium | reverse complement strand
ATATTAAGAATCCTTCCGGGCAGCGATCTTTTGCGTCTGGGCATAGTTGTCGGAGACAAAATAAAAAAAATAGACGGTAAGCTTTACGATGGACTGGGACAGTTTCGCGATGCTTGTCGGGGTCTGCCCGGCTCAACAATGATCATGACAATAGAACACAATGGGAAAACAGCGCCATATATTGTCAGACGTACTGATGCCCGTCTATTCACCAAAGACGATCCAGATGGCTATTACGGCTGGTGCGTGAAACAAATAAAACGCTGGTGATTATTTAGGCTGGTGCTGCTGCTAAGGCCTGCGGATTCGGTGTAGGCTCGGCAATTTTTTTAAGCGTATGGCTATCCGTGTGATGAAATGGCTCGGTTCTGCCACGAACCATCATCACCGTGTCCTCATCATAAGACCACGTGCCATCGGCATTAATTTCTACTTTGATGCGAAATTCAACAGTCTTAAATGCCTCTTCCAAAAATGGAATTGAGCAAATGCCATTAATCACCGAGTCATGTTTGGACTCTAATTCGAAAGTCTTCGCATCCTTACTGGCTTTGCCGATAGCCAAACATGTTTGTCCACGCGGAATGGCAACCGTATGTATGACCGTTTCCGTAGCTGGTTCCCACAGCCAATAGCCAACCTGATCATGAAACGTTACTACCTCGCCTGGCCTATTTATGTGTGTGTGGTAGCGCAGTCCATAAAGTAATTGCGGTCCATTAAGCGTGGGATCAATCGGCTGCAATTCATACCGCTCAATGTAGATGTCGCCCTTTGTCCCACTGGATACCGGATGGATGTCACTGCCATCTTCACCCTGCCAAATACCAGCCATGCCCGTCAAAGGACCAAGATTTTTCAGCGTATCAATATCGACGTCAGTCGGCTCTGTATAGATATCCTTATGCGATTCAGTCATAGTTTCTCCTTGATTCGGCATATCCAATATTTTGTACCACGCAATACGCCCAGCCAGCCTAAATATTGCTTTTCCTTGACCATTTTCAACATTTCAGTCGGGTAAAATCATAGTACGCACTACCAGAAAGGCCCTTACAATGACCGATCTCACACTAATTAGGGATCTAGGTTGCGTGTGGCTTGCCGCACTGATAGCTGGCTTTTTATGCATTAGGTTCAAACAACCGGTGATTGCCGGCTATGTTCTAGCCGGGGTAGCAATTGGTCCGCATGGCGCCTCACTGATAAACAATACCGCGCAGATAGAAATACTGGCAGAGCTTGGAGTGGCCTTGCTTCTCTTTGCACTGGGTTTGGAGGTATCCTTCAAAAAGGTTCTCTCTTCGGCCAAGAGAGTATCAGCAGCGGCACTTTGCCAGTTAGTAATAACCATTATCGGCGCCTGGATTTTGGCTCTTTCTACTGGTTTGGTTACCGTAAACAAGGACGGCTTTATATTTGGTTGCATCTGCGCGCTTTCCAGCACCGTGGTGGCAAGCAAATTACTGACTGAACGGGCGGAAGTTGATTCAGCACATGGACGCTTATTAATTGCTATTTTACTAATTCAGGATATCAGCCTGGTGCCGATTATCGCCTTGTTACCGGCACTGAATCAATCCAGCGCTACGGAATTTTTGCCGGCTCTGATGGTGGCATTATTCAAAGCGACTTTTCTTATGGCTGTGGTCCTTTTAGGAGCGACAAAAGTAGTGCCTACTCTTCTCAAATGGGTCACCAGATCAAACTCCAGAGAAGTGTTTTTGTTGAGCCTAATTACGCTGTGCATAGGCATTGCCTTATCCAGCCAACAGCTGGGTCTGTCACTTGCTCTTGGTGCATTTCTAGCCGGAGCGATGATCAGCGAATCACCCTATGGACACCAGGCAATGGCTGATCTCCTGCCTGTCAAAGATTTGTTTTCTACAGTGTTTTTTGTTTCGGTGGGAATGTTGCTTGATCCGCACTTCATCGTCAAATACCCAGTTGAAGTCTTGTTATTCGTGCTGCTGCTCTTGTTCGGCAAAGCAATTATAGGAACGCTTAGTGCCAGGTTAGCTGTTGCCAGTTGGTGGAGCGCCATACTTGTAGGTATTGGACTTGCGCAAATTGGTGAATTCTCCTTTGTACTGGCAATAGTTGCTCGCTCATTGCACTTATTGCCAGACGCCGTTTACGAACTATTTTTAGTAGGTGCAGTAATTACGCTCATTGTCTCGCCACTGTTAATGACCCTTGTTCCTAAATTGATCTGGCGCTTTGCACTCCTGCATTCCGGTCACGAGCATTCCTCAGACAAGGGCAATATTGTCCAAAACATTCGTGACCATGTGATTATTTGTGGCTACGGCCGAATTGGTCGCAATGTAGGAATTGCCTTGCGTAGCATGGACATTCCGCTGGTGGTAATTGACATAAATAGTGAGACGATAGAGGAATTAGAAAGCCAAGGCGTGCCTTGTATTTTTGGAGACGTTGTTGGCCGGCAGGTGCTTCTCAAAGCTGGACTTAATACGGCGGCGGCCCTTGTTTTAACGGTTCCCGATCCGGTTGCCGCACTTACCATAATTTCCTTTGTCAGGCACCACAATCAGGACATCAAAATAATTGCTCGTGCCCATCGCTCCGATGACATTGAAATATTTCGCGCCACGGGAGCAAATGCCGTTGTACAACCAGAATTTGAATCAAGCATTGAAATAGCGCGCTTAGCACTGCTCAGCTTAAAAACAGATCACGACATTATTCAAAAGGCCCTGAACGAAATAGAAACCGAGCGCTATAAAATCTTCCAACACGATTTACCTGATCAAAAACCACCAATACTTTCTGCGGCAGAAACTGAAACATTTGGAGGCAACTGGTTTGCCATCAGCGACCTTGCCACTGGCAAAAGAGCTCAACGCACTATTGGGTCGCTGGATATTCGCAACCAAACAGGAGCCACAGTGCTCGCTATAAAGCGAGACAATCAAACAATTACTCATCCACCCCCTGATGAAACAATCACGGAAGGAGATGCTTTGTATGTAGCTGGAAATCCTGAGCAGCTAGAGGCATTTGAGACTTTGCTCAAGGCATACCGCTTTTGCCCCAATTTAGAAGGCTAGTTATGCTCTAATTGCTTCTCAATATCGGAAACAATATCTTTCGGCTCAACATTTGAAGCGTAGCGCTTTACCACCTTGCCTTGCCTGTCAACCAGAAACTTGGTGAAGTTCCACTTGATTGCCTCAGTGCCCATAATACCGGGTGCTGAACTGGTCAGATACTTATATAGCGGATGGGCATTTTCTCCATTGACGTCAATCTTTTCAAACATTTGAAAATCGACGCCGTAATTCTTCTGACAAAATGCGCCAATCTGACTGCTGTCGCCTGGCTCTTGATGTCCAAACTGATCGCAAGGAAAACCCAAAACCTTAAGCCCTTTGTCAGCGTATGTTTTGTTTAATTCTTCCAGTCCTTTATATTGTGGTGTAAAGCCACATTCACTGGCCGTATTTACAATCAAAACTACATCGCCTTTGTACTTGGACAGGCTTAGCTCTTTACCATCGAGGCTCTTGGCTTGAAAATCATAAATACTCATATTTCTTTGTCCTATATATGTCTTATTTCTGTCTTTAGCCCAACAAACCGTAGCACTTTGAACATACGACAAAGCGCATGACAATGCGCCTAACAATACAAAAATGGAACACAACAACTTGACGGGCAACTTTTTCATGGCATAAATTGTGGCACAACCTTATCCGCTTTACTTCAAATCTAACTCACGTCTTGTAAGATGTGCTCAACGAGAATCACGCAAGAGGTTTTTTTGTGACAAGTTCAGCTAACGATGACGCTTCGGCGAAGATAGCCTACTGTCTAAGCCGAAAATCCAGATGCTATCGATGCGACAAGATGCTTGAGAAAGGCAGCATTGCCCAGCTCGTGCACGGAAGCGAAGATCGTGAAGTGCTTTGTGCCCAATGCGCAGGCATTGATACATTGGAAGCATTGCCTAAGGGCAATGCCAAGCTGACTAGACTAGCAAGCAAATACTCGCAAGTGAAGTACTCTCTTTTGAAATGGTCTGAGCTGTGGAAAGCCTATGAGCGTCAGGGATTGCTCTTAGAGCCTCAAGCAATTAAACAAGCAAAAGAAGAACTTACTTCTTAGCCGCCGTCTGTTTTGCACGGGTCTTGAATTGATGACGCTCAAGATACTCTTCGTAAGTACCTGGAAAATCAACTATGCCCTTGTCTGTAAAAGAAAGAACACGCGTAGCCACATCGGATATTAGATCGCGATCGTGCGATACCAGAAGCACCGTGCCTGGGAATTCAGAAAGTCCTTCAGCAAGTGCTGATACTGCTTCCAAATCTAAGTGATTGGTCGGTTCATCAAATACCAGAATAGGATTTTTGACCATCATCATCTTAGCCATTAGCAGTCGAGCCGCTTCACCACCGGACAATGCTTCTGTTCTTTTCAAAGACTCGTCGCCGGAGAAAAGCATGCGTCCTAAAAGGCCGCGAACAAACTGAATATCACCTTTTTCCGAAAATTGCATCAACCAATCAAGGGCACTGCCACCGGGTTTGATGTCATCGTGATAGTCCTGTGGGTAATAACTCCAACTGGCATTATCGCCCCACTTGATGGTGCCGGCATCCGGTTTTATTTCACCCAGCAGTAGACGTAAAAGAGTTGTCTTGCCCACGCCATTTGAGCCGATGATCGCTATTCTGTCACCGCGCTTCACGTCCAAATTGAAATTCTTCAAGACAACTTTGTCATCGAAAGCTTTGTTCATGCCTTGAATGTGTATGATGTCGCGACCCATTGCCTTTTCCTGTTCAAAGCGGATAAAGGGCCTCTGAATATTGGAGCGCTTCAATTCTTGTGGGGCAAGCCTGGCCATTTCTTTTCTGCGTGACTGCACCTGACTGGATCTTTGACCGGCGGCAAAGCGAGCAACGAACTCTTGCAACTGAGCAATTTTCTTGGCCTTGTCCTTATTGTCTTGTTCAATAGTTTCCCGAGCCTGGATTTTCTGGGAAACCATATCATCGTAATTGCCCGGATAGATAATGATAGTGTCATAGTCAATGTCAGCTATATGCGTGCAGACAGCATTGAGGAAGTGCCGGTCGTGAGAAATGACAATCAGCACTCCTTCATAGTCATGGAGAAATTCTTCCAACCAATGAATTGAATCCAAATCAAGGTGGTTTGTCGGTTCATCGAGAAGCAACGCCTGAGGACCGGCAAACAATGCCTGCGCTAAAAGAACCCGGAATTTAAAATCTGTGGCCAGGGTGCTCATGAGATTTTCATGTTTGCTGTCCTCAATGCCGATACCGCGCAATATTTCGGACGCTTCAAACTCTGCTGTGTAGCCGTTTTCATCGGCAATGATTTGCTCGAGTTGTACCAGCCTGTCTATTTGTTCGGTTGTATGTTCGGACAATTCGCAAAGAGCATCTCGCTCCTTAAACGCCTTCCAGAGAACATCATTGCCCATGACCACGGTATCAACGATGCGCTCGTTGTCATAAGCAAATTGGTCCTGCTTCAAGACGCCGACTCGGCGTGGACGATTGATAATGCCGCGATTGGACGGTTCGTACTCACCGGAGAGGATCTTCATGAAAGTAGACTTGCCGGACCCATTCGGTCCAGTCAAGCCATAGCGATTGCCGGGACTGAACTTCGCCGACACATTGTCGAACAGGGTTCTGGCGCCATAGCCTTTGGAGACTTCAGTAACAACAATCATGGACCGGCAACCTCGAAAACTTTGCTAGGACGCCTGTGGGCGTCGAACGCGAATATTATACTTGTTTCCAAGCACCCGCCCAAATTTTCCACATTTAATTTTTCGATTTGTCCCTAAGCTTGTCATGGTAGAATCGCCTCTGTCTTTTTGGGGGACTTATGCGCCTGAGAGTTCTATCACTTGCAGCTGTTGTCGTCTTGGCGTGTCCAGGCGTACTTGCTCAAACTGCAGGACAACTCAATGCCCAGACAATTGAGCTATTCAACGAAATTGAACATCAGTATTTTGGCCGCAATTTCAACACCGAGTCCTTAGACCTACGGGCTCAGCGAATTGAAAAAATCATGTTTGGCGGCATCCAGGATGGTGACCCAAATAAGCGTATAGCAAACATCGTTAGCTTCGTTCTTCAAGCCAATAGCGATACACCAGATACTCCGGATAGCGCTGTTGTAGATGATGGAGATGAGTATCCGCATATAACGCGCCTGGAAAATCTTGTCCTAGGGCAAGGCTATCCAAAAGAAGATCTCAAAGCCCGACTGTCGAGGTTGGAAACAAAAGCTTTCGGCACAGTTTCAACTAGCCAAGATCTAAGTGCTCGTACAGATGCCCTTGATCAATACGTACAGCAAACTCTTCACAAGAACCCATTTCAATTGAACGCTTCTACCGATGCTGACAATTCTCAACCTAAGTCACAGACATCGTCGTCTACACAAGATTCCGCTTCACAAGATGATGATCAACCGGACTACCCGCACATTGACACCCTGGAAAAACAAATCTTGGGCGCGACGTATATTGGACAACCACTTGCTGATCGCATAGGACGCATGGAAATAAAGGCTTATGGCAAAACATCACCAAATCCAGACCTAAGCCAACGAACAGATGACCTCGATGCCTATGTAGAAAACGTCTTGCATATCAAGTCTTTCCAACAGACTCAAGAAAGACCTGACGATAGCCAACCGCGCAGCCAACAAAATTCACAACGAAAGAAACAAATAGCCGCATTAATCGGCAATTCTCTTTTAGGAATGGCCGGATTGGGTTTTCTCGGCGGCGTAATGCCACCAGGCATGTCGCCTACAAGACGTGACGATCAACCAATTCAAGATCCGAACCAAGCACCCGCTGACGATCCTCTGGTAAATCAACCCAGCATGCCGCCTGCCAATACTAGGATGATTACAAAAGTAGGTTGGTGCGAAATGCAAACGTTTGGGCATACTTCACCTAGTTTGCATTTGATAGATCGTTTAACTGAACTCAATCATGAGCTCAATTACGCACCGGGACAAAGCGGCATGGATTTGATGGACGACATGGATGCACTGATGAAAAAGGTGGCTCAAAAACAATCCGCCACCACTATGTAGTCCAGACAACAATTTGCCGGCAGCACGCGCAAACATTAGAGGGATTTAGTGTAGAATTTAAAAGTTCCTTAACAGAGAGGACTTTTGGATAGCATGCATATATATCGTCGCCGCCATAGCGTTGCCACCACTTTGTTAGCGCTAGCAATTTCGATGTCAGGCTGTAGCATGCTGCCGAGTGTTGACAATTCTATTGCCTCCGGACACAAGGCATTGTCCGATGGACATCTAGACAGAGCAGAGCAACATTTCCAACAAGCCATTGGTGATGCGGAAAAAGCCGGCAAGAAAACAGCACAAGTGGCCATTGCTAAAGTTGGTCTTGCCGATACTTATGTAGAAGAGGAAATCTATGATGATGCAGAGACCCTATATGAAGATGCGCTGGAAATAGACAGTGAGACAGCAGGCAAAACATCTGAGATGGCCTATCACGGTCTAGGAAAACTAAACTTGAAGCGGCAGACTTATGCGCTTTCCGAAAAGTATTTACAGAAGGCCTTGAAAATTCAAAAAGATCTTGGTGAAACCGATACTGTAGAAACCGCAAAAATACTTACTGATCTCGGCGATCTATATCAATTGAAGGGTAAGTCCACCTTAGCCAAGCAAAATTTTGAAGAAGCACTAAGTATCCTAGAAGACTTGGATACCAAAGAATACAAACTACAAACAAAACTCATGGAAACCTTGGCCAACATCGCTGCCGACGATCAGGATATGGATGTCGCGCAAGACTACAAAAAGCGTATAACGCAATTGCAGCTCGACCATGCAAAAAATGTCATGTCCGTCCTGCCCTGGGTAAACAGCAAAAAGGCCAACGATACAGACGATTCGCAAGAAGCTCAAAGTGAGGACGAATCCGAAAAGCAAGCAGCAGATGGACAACAGACAACTGAAACAAATAGCCAACAAGCTGAAACCGACAAGTAGGCTTTGCTAGAAGGGGCTTTAGTTTAGATAATTGAGAAGCTGTAGTGCTTTTGGATTCTTGCGTATTTTCTT
>SBAT01000448.1 GCA_005240105.1 Chloroflexota bacterium | reverse complement strand
TGAGCCTCTGCCTGTTAAAAGCAATGCAAGCGAACAAACGATGGTGGCTATTTTATTCGCTCTGCGCAGCTGCTGCTCTGTGGATTCACCCACTGTCCATTCTAGTTTTGTTAGGGCAGGCATTTTACGTAGCAACTGTAGCTATTAAGAAAAACAACTGGAAAGAAAGTCTCCCATTTTTCATATCCGCTGCGGCAGCCTTTGCTCTATTTAGTCCTTGGTTGTACGTTTTGTTTCACAGCTTGGACATAACGAAGGCACGGACAGCCTGGAACTCAGTCGCCTCTGTCAATCAACAAGATTGGCTTTACGATATTTGCTATCCTTTTATTGATCTGCCCACGACTGAATACTTTGCCCTGGTTGCCTGTGCTATTCCCATAATGCAACTATTTGCCGTTGCCGCCTTTTTATACAGCAACCAACGCAAGCCTATTTTCTTTCTAGCTTGCCTTGGTCTCATTCCAACTCTGTCTCTTATGGCACCGGATTTCTTCTTGGGTGGTATACGCTCTTTTATTCCGCGTTACCTTTTTCCGCTCTATTTAGCTTTGCTTCTGTCCATGACTTATCTGATAGGCAGGCTGATAGCATCAAATAACAGATGGAAATCCTTAACAGGCGCTGCACTTTTTGCCATCTTCATTGGTTTTGCCCTGACATCAGATTGGCTGATGCTGCAAGAAAAAACGTGGTGGAACAAACAGCACAGCAACTACTTAATTCCCATTGCCGAGACAATCAACCAGTCGCCCAAGCCATACTTACTTTCTGACGCCGGCGCGGGCACAATGCTTGTCCTCAGTCATCTATTAAGACCGGAAATCCCCCTTAGACTTCTACCTGCTCAGCCAATGGAGAAGCTTCCCGATAATTCCTACGACATTTTCTTGCTCACTCCTAGTTCTCAACTCTTACTGGAGTTGAAGGCAAAAGGAATTGACAAAATGACACCACTAGACAAACTCGGCCATCTCTGGAGACTCAACTAGAAAAGTAACGACGTTTATCCATCAGAACAGTAACTATTGCTACGGCCAAGAGGATAATCGAAGCAGCAATTGAAATTGCCAAAGCCAGTGTCAGACTTCTCGGCTCATACTTGAATTGAACCTGGTGTTTGCCTGCCGGCACAAAGACCGCCCTTAATACGGCATTAGCTCTTAAAATTGGTGTCGCATTTCCATCGACAGAAGCCACCCAGCCAGGATAGTAATGATCGGTAAGAACCAGAAGTGCCGGAATTGCGCTTGTTGTTTCGATGTTCATCTGGTTAGGCGAATTTTCGTTAAGCTCAGCACTACTAGCTGGTGGGGGGCTGACATCAGGTTGCCTCAATTCGCCTGGCTTTAAATTGCCTATCTCCAAAAGTGTTTCCTTCCAAGGATCAAAACCGGATTTTTCAGCGTCAACTATCGCCTGAATAGCCTTTTCTTGAGAGTCCAACCATTGCCAACGGTAGCTTAAATAAACATGCGGCATCGGTTCTTTTACCCTGTAGATTCTGGCATTCCAAGATGGGTCTTCTACCCACAAGTCGAATAGCTTTGGGTCAAGCAAGCCGGTTTTTGAAAACCTGCCAAAAGTAAATTTATCAATCATCCCCATTACATAACCCGTGGATGTTATTTGATAGACGCGATACAAGGGCAAATCAGTCTTTTGTCTATTGCCTTCCTTGTCAATCAATTTCTTGCCACTGATGTGTGACTTATTAAGCACATCAACAAAAAGGTTGCGGTAATCGGCGGTCTCCGAAAGCAAGTAACCCGAAGATGAGCCATAGTGCTGATGAGTGTGCGTGCTCACAGCCAACATTTGCCTGCTTAACTGATAATGGTCGATTGTCTTTTGCACCGCATCACCGCTCTCCAAATTATTTGGCTGCAATAATCCGGCAATATATAGCGTGATACAACGCTCACCACCAAGGTTCTCCAGTTTGCTCATATCCCTATTCTGAGCCCGCAATTGGCGCTCTAGATAACACTTCTCCTCGAAGTAGTCGGGCTGTGCCGGGTGGTGGGCAAAGCTAAAGGCATGGAACATGAAAAGCCCATACAAAGAGGCAAGTATCGTCAGGGAAAACAATTGGGTACTCATCTTATTGGTTTGTTTCAACCAACAAACAAGACAGGTCAGTATGCCAATTACCGCCATTGCCATTCCAGCCTGCCCGATTAACTGTTGCGCCTACAAAAGAAGTTGACTGGAAAATTTAAGACGCAAGAAAGTTACTGCATTGGGTACCTGGTTTAGCAGCAATGGCTCAGGTATTAAATACAGTACTAATCCGGCAACAAGAAGAGCAAGCCAACAAATCAAATTAGCTACCTGAGTCGACTTGGGAACCTTGTTCTCCATCACCAGATAAAGTCCGCGCGCTGCAAAAATGATCAAGCACAACACAGGGAAGAACAAGAGCTTTACTGGGTATCTCAGAACTCCTATACCCGGAATGAGATACAAAACAAATTCACCAAACGGCATGAAGCGCCCGGCTGCCAGCACCATTGATACCACACAAATTGCAATCAAAAACCAACGCTGTCTGAAAGCACGATCACAGATTCCCGGCACAGCCAGTGCAATAAGGATCGGTCCGACAAAAGCTGAAGCGAAGTAAGGCTCTAGAGCCGGGTTTGCTAAGGCAAGATTGGAAAAGGAATTAGTCCGCAAATACAAATCACCTAAGGGCTGCGGCAATATCAAACACAAGAAGTCGTACCAGTTAGCCGACCAAAATAAAATATCTGCAGGCACCAGTCCTTCAGCTCTAGGCGACAAGGGAAGCCATTCCATCGCCGGCAAGATTCCCGGTGCCGCCATCAGTACGCCAAGGCCCAAAGCAAAAGTCTGTAAAATGACAACGGTCCATGTATTGAATTTATTCTCTCCCTCGGTAAACTTTGCCGCAAAGGAAAAGGCCGCATAACCCAAGACAATTAGAAGCGCAGGACCAAAGATTTCCGGCCGTCCTGTAAGGATCATCATGGCTGTAGAGAAAGAAACACAAGCAATAGAGACAGCTCGCCTCAGTCCCGTTTGCCTGTCAACACAACGCAATAGCCAGAGAAGAATTGGCATCCATGCAGCACATGCCATAAGCGTGTAATTGGTCTGCAAGGAAAACATGTAGCCGCAAAGTGCTGCGGACAAGCCTGCCAGGCAGGCAGGTAGTATGCCCCAACCAAAACTGGCCACTAGAAGAAAACTGCCAAGTCCGGCAAGAACCTGGTGCAAGATTAAGCTCAGAGCAAGACCAGTATTGAATGGCACCAGCGCGAATATCCAATTAGGCGGATAGAACAAGTTTGGCTCAGTAATAGCAATTTGCGGCATGCCGCAATATGAATATGGGTTCCAAAGCATGAACCGGCCCTGACGCCAGTTTTCCGCCAATACCTTCAAAGTCGGCTCGTAGAAGTTTGTAATATCAAACAAGTAAAAAGATGCCTGCCCGTTCAAAAACGGCAGATAGAACATGGTCAGAGCCGCAACCAGAACTACAACGAAGATAGAAATTATTCCTACATAGGGCATTTTCATGAGCGCCTTCTTGTAAATAGCAATCCTGCCGCCAACAGCAAGCACAGAGCAGCCACAGCTGAAAGAACATATCCAAATTTCAGGCTATCGGGTTCATATTTAAATTCAATCGTATGCTCACCGGCAGGTAGAGATACGGCTCTTAAGACTCCATTGGCTCGGTAAATTTCAGTCGGCTTTCCATCTAAAGTGGCCAACCAACCGGGATAAAAGTGATCTGTCAAAACAAGCATGCAGGCAATGTTAGTAGCAACTTTTATGCGAACTAAATTGGCGGAATTCTCTAAAAACTCAGCCTGCCAATTGCCTTGTTTGACGTCGTCTTTCGATGGCGCGACTTTACTAATAAGAGTCTTATTCCAAGGATCAAAGTCCACCGTTGCAGCATTTGTAATAGCGTCCACAGCCTGATTTGGTTCAGCTTCTTGCCAGATATAAGAGACATACACACGTGGCAATGGTTTATTGACCCTGTAAATCCGGATATTCCAGATGCGATCTTCCAAGAGCAAGTCAAAATACAACGGATCTAACTTGGCATTTTGTACAAACTTTCCGTGGCTTACACGGTCAATCATGCCCAAGACATATTTAGTTGATGTCACCTGGCAAAAGCGATAAAACGGTCTGTCTACTTGGTGAGTTGCTGCCAGTGCGCCGGCTGCAACATGTGATTGATTGAACGATTCGACAAACATTCTTCTATAGTCTAGAGTTTCCGCTCCTTCATAGCCAAAAGAAGATGAGAACTTCCTATCAAAGTGCGTGCTAGGTGTAAGGATCTGCCGTCCGTATTGGTAATAGCTGGCCGGCCAATCCGGATCGCCGGCTATTAATTTATTCGGCATGAGAAGACCGGAGAAATAGAGAGTAACGATACGCGCCTTACCACTGGCGAGCTGACCTACATCCTCATGCAATTCGGTCAGTTTTTTCTCTATATAAGTTGGACCCTGATCAAAGAAATTACCAGCTGCACCATGATATGAATAAGCGAATGCGTGGACCATCATCAGCGCATAAGCTGTAACAAGTACTAGCAAAGAAACTGTGTTCCGACCAATTTTTTTGAAATGCCACAAGAAAATAGCTATCGTCAACATTAATCCAAGCGCCGACATGAAGGACAGTGACTGGCAAATTAATTGTTGCGCTTTGATTACCGCAGCCGATACGCTCAGCGCAGTAGCTATGCCTATCGTCTGCTGATAAATGGGCAGCACTAGCGCAATCACAAACAGAACCGTCCACAAGCTAAAGTTCACGATCAAGGGCAATCTGCTTACCCTATTGCTCAACACCAGATATAGTCCTCGACCGGCAAAGATAGACAGGAACCAGACCGGGAAGAAAAGCAGCTTCGCTGGAAATCTCAGTATCGCCAGCTTTGGAAAGTTTGTCACTAAATATGGCGCCACAGGCAGATTATCGCCTGCTGCCAGAACAAGAAACAAGAAGAGCAATGCCGATATTAGAAAGCCTGTACGCCAGCTTCTATCAAACATGCCGAAAATTGCTAAGGCAATAACTACAGGACCAACAAAGGCAATTAAGTATGGTGGATATCCAGGTCTGCCGGCAACAAAGCTGAGGAATTTATCCCCAAGGACAAAAAGATCTCCCAATGGCTGCGGCAAGAGCATACTTAAAAAGTCATACCAGTTAGCCGACCAGACAAGAACTTCTTTTGCCACCAGTCCTTGCGATCTGGGCGACAAAGCTTGCCATTCAATACCAGGGGCAATGAACGGTGCAGCTAGAAGACAGCCAAGAACAACTGCCAGCAATTGCCAGCCGGCATCCTTTACAGCCCTTTGCCGACTGTCATCTCGAAAATCCTGTTCCAGAGAAAAAACTATGTAGCCGGCAAGCAACAATAGAGCCGGTGCAAAAATTTCCGGCCGTCCTGTAAGGATCATCATGGCTATCGAGAGGGCTGAAATAGCAAAGTGCAAGGACTGTCTTGTCTGCGTTTTCATTGAGCGCAGAGACCAAACAATAAGGGGTAGCCAGGCAGCACTAGCCATTAGAGTGTAATTGGTGGAAAGCGAGAACATGTAACCGGACAGTGCCGCCACGACTCCAGCCAAACAGGCAGGGATGAAACCCCAGCCAAGGCTTGCCACCAAAAGGTAATTGCCCATTCCAGCTACGAACTGGTGCCCAATTAGATTTAAGGCAAAAGCAGGATTGAAGGGCAAAAAGGCAAAGGTCCAGTTCGGCGGATAAAACAGGTTAGGTTGAGGGATAGCAATCTGCGGCTCGCCGCAATGGGCATACGGATTCCAGAGCTGAAACTGCCCTTTGCGCCAATATTCGGACAAAATGCGTATCGTTGGCTCAAAGTGATTTGTAATATCTGTTAAATAGAAGGCTTTCGTCCCGGATAACCATGGAAAATAGAAGAGACACAGCGTAGCTAATAGCCCCGCTGCAAATAAGCTTGTAAAGTGGTTTCTGGGCACAGTTTTTCTGGTCGAATATAAGCAGACTGTAAGAAACATCTAGTTTACACTTTCAGGCCAACAAAAATTCATTTTCCAAGAAGGCTCAAGCAAACGCCATGACAAATCAGCAACAACGCCAAGCAGTAATCATAGGAGCAGGACCAGCCGGGCTGACAGCGGCTTATGAACTCTTACAGCGCAGCGACATAACACCTGTTGTTCTTGAAGCTAGCGATCAAGTCGGTGGACTTGCACGGACAGTCAACTATAAGGGCAACCGGATTGACTTGGGTGGACACCGTTTCTTCTCCAAATCCGATTGGGTGATGGACTGGTGGACAGCAATTCTTCCTATCGAAGCAAGACATGACGGCGAGCAAATAGTCAGCTATCAGGGCAAGTCGCGCCAGGTTGAAGGCGATGCCCAGGGACCGGATCCTGAATCACAAGACAACATCATGCTGGTGCGCAACAGGCGTTCGCGCATTTATTTCAGACGGCAGTTCTTTGATTATCCAATTAAGTTAAGCGTAGACACGCTGATGAAAATGGGACTGGTGAACACTATATTGACCGGTTTCAGTTTCATCAAGGCCCAGTTAACTCCGGTGCGTCCGGAAAAATCCCTGGAAGATTTCTTCGTCAACCGTTTTGGCAGACACCTCTATCAAACATTTTTTCAATCATATACAGAGAAAGTCTGGGGTGTTCCCTGCTCAGTAATCGATGCGTCATGGGGTGCACAACGTGTAAAAGGACTGGACGTCACAAAACTAATCAAGCATGCCTTGAGCAAGCTTATGGTGAAGAAAACAGAAGACGTCAAACAAAAGGACACGGAAGTATCGCTCATCGAAAGGTTCTTATATCCCAAACATGGACCGGGTCAACTCTGGGAGTATGTCACGGACAAAGTCACTCAGGCAGGCGGCTCAGTGACCATGCATAGAGAAGTGCAAAAGATATTGACTGCCGGCAACAACGTAGAAGCACTGGTTGTAAAAGACACCAAGACCGGTCAGGAAGAAACCATTAAAGGTGATTACTTCATCTCCTCAATGCCGGTCAGAGATCTTATGCAAGCCATGTCACCTCCGCCGCCGGCAAATGTCATGGAAATTGCCAACGGTCTTATCTATAGAGACTTCATTACCGTTGGTTTGTTGATCGACAAATTGAAAGTTGCCGAAGGACACCCACAATCCGGACAACTAATCAAAGACAACTGGATCTACATCCAGGAGCCTGATGTTGCTTTAGGCAGATTGCAGCTTTTCAACAACTGGAGTCCATATCTTGTTTCTGACCCCAACAAAGTCTGGCTCGGGTTGGAATACTTCTGCACGGAAGGCGATGAGCTGTGGACCAAATCTGACAAAGAAATGGAATCGTTTGCCATAGACGAATTGGACAAGATTGGCATTATCGACAAAGCCGGTGTTTTGGATTACACAGTAATCCATGCTAAGAAAGCCTATCCGGCATACTTCGGCACATATGACCGTTTTGACGAGCTGCGCCACTATCTAGATAGCTTCACCAACTTGTTCTTGATTGGTCGCAACGGCATGCACCGTTACAACAACCAAGACCATTCCATGCTCACAGCGCTTGCTGCAGTGGAGAATATCGTCGGCGGTGTCACTACTAAGGACAATATCTGGGAAGTGAATACCGAAGCTGAATATCACGAAGAGAAGACAGCATCCGATTCTAAAGTTTCTGCCGGCAAAGCCTGAAAATCAAACCTGCCTTTTTCATCAAGGCTGACATGCCCCCAAGGCACGCCAACTTCGTGGTCAAAGACTACCAGCCATTTTTCCTTGGCCGCTTGGGTTAGCCACTGTGACTTAACATCACAACTGGCCAAGGGAAAGTGATCATATCCCATCACCCAGGGCGGGCTTAAATGGCTCTTCGTCGGGATAATGTCAGCGAAATAAACACCTTTATTGCCTGCCGATTCAAAATAGATGACCTGGTGGTGACTTGTATGACCACCTGTCACTTTAGCGAACACGCCAGGCACAATTTCCTTATCGCCATCAATTACTGCAATTACACCATGCTCAATTAGAGGCATGAAGTCGTCTTGGCGATAACTGCCCTTTGCTCTGGCATTGGGATTACGAGCCAGGTCCAACTCACCCTTTTGAACATAATATTTTGCCTTAGGGAAAGTGGGCACAAGCTTTCCATCAACCATACGGCAAGCACCACCGGCATGATCGAAATGCAAGTGCGAGATTATTACCGCATCAACATCGTCATTACTCAGTCCGACGCTAGAAAGCACATTGCTGTCATCGACAAGCATTTCCACTTCATATCTTTCTGCTTCGCGCTTTTCCCAACGACTGCCCATACCTGTTTCCACAAGCACCTTTTTGCTGCCTGTATCTATTAGGAGCAAATTGCATGAAAGTTGAATTCGGTTCAACTCATCGGCGGGAGACACTTGAGACCAGAGAGTTTTCGGCACAACACCAAACATGGCGCCACCATCTAATCTAAAGTTGCATTCTCTTATAACGGATAGACGAAACTCTCCAAATTGCACTATATAATCCTCACAATTTCCATTAAATCACGGCTTGGCACCAAGCTCGCCTAGTTGTCTTGTGACTTCCTTCTTTGAATTGGCATCCGATGTATGTCTGTATACATAACGCCACAAGTCAATCAACTTGTTGCGGGCCGTGTTGCGCACCAGACCATCGGGGTTGGATGCATACACAGTGTGCCATGTACGAATTTCCTTAAATAACCGCGGCAAGTCCGTATCAAGTATTTGAGCCTGCCTGCCCAACCAAGGAGGCGATCCAGGAAATTTTGCGGCCATTCTATAGTATTTTGCCGCAGCCTTATCATCCTTAGCGTTAATGAACTCATTCACTCCGGCAATATATGGCAAATACCAATTATCTTGATTGACAGCAAGTCCACGAGAAATAATTTTGCTAGCCAAATCCGGCCGCTTCTGCTCAGAGCCCACAGCAAAGGAAGCGAACCAATACGCTTGTATAAAATGAGGATCCAGGGCAGTTACCAGACTTAGGTAGTCATAACACCTACCATAGTGGTCGGCCAGTCTTGCCTTGGTGTCACCAAAATACTGAATGAAGTCAAGCCAATAGACATCAGCCAAAATCTGGTCATAGCCAAGCGAAACCAGACGCAAAGACTCAGGATTAGGCAGTATCCCGCCGGCAGTTTTCGTTTGCCTGGCAGAAATATATTCATCAAGTCTGACTTGACAATAGTGGATGGCCAGTCCCGATACCGCAAGAACTGCTAACCAAGTCCATAAATCAAAATAGGATTGTCTTGATCTTAACAAACAAGATCCCTTCGCCATGCTAGCAAGAGTGATATTACTAGCCTAGTATCGTTACCGACAAAAAACAAGGATCAGCAATTGCTGATCCTCATTTGCCCATTATTGTTGAAATAATAGTTGTTATTACGGGGTGAGAGTAATAATCACGGCGGTGTCGCCATAGCCGGTTACGGTGTACGCACCAGTTACTGGTGTGTCTGCTTCGTAACCAATTTCACCCTGTGCAGAGGCAGCTCCACCTGTTGGGAATGCAGCCACTCCCGTGAATGGATTCTTTGGTGCAGTTCCTGCGCCACCTGCCGGACCTGTACCACCTGGATAGTACGGTTCCAAGTTAGCCGAAGCTGCCGGATATGCACCATTGTTGTCTGTTGCAAATTGCTCAGCAGCAATTTGAGCTGTGCGGGCATTACCCTTAACACCGGCTTCCTTAGCCTTAACTGTGGCATTGAAGAAGTTCGGCAAAGCAGTAGCTGCCAAAATACCAATAATAATTACCACCACCAATAGTTCCACCAATGTGAAACCTTCATTCTTGCGATAACGCTTTAGTGTTGCCTTCATGGTTTTAATTCCTTTCTCGCCAATAACCCAATCGTAAACAAAAAATTTAGTAGCCCTTTAAATATAATGCAGAATTCGAAAATTCTTTCTACTTACAACCCCATTGTGAAACAAAGCAATTACACATGGCACCACAAACGAACCCCAGTCTCCGATAATTTTTCGGAATCTAGCGGCGTATTTATGAATCCACGGTCCCAACTTGACCTCAAAGGGATATTGCCCGGGTCATCTTTCAAAATAACGGATTAAACGGCCAAGATCCCTAAATTCACCTGTTAGAGGGACGAATTAACCAAGAAGACTCCCACCAATTGGTGAGAGTCTTCCGTTTTATCTGTGTTGGGGCGCAGTTTCTCGAGCCACTTAATGTATTTATGCTGTGACCAATTCGCGCCCATGAGCACCTTTACGGTGGCGATCATGAACAACTTTGCGTGGTCTACGCAAGTGCTCCATGAAGCGTCGATGAGCCAATGTATCTATCTGTGCTTGCGATGTTTTATCGGGGACAGACAAAACGAACTCGTCAGCACTCTCCAATTTGGGCATATGACTATGCTTGCCCAAGAGATAGAGGTAGCCGCCACGAGTCGCATATACATAATGAATCATTTATGTCCCCTTCATTGCCAGCACAAGATTTATACTTTACCTCATGCCATCTTATGTGCAACATCTCGGCATCAAATAAAAAATAATATTGTCTAAACAATTAGATTATCGGCCGGCAGCAGTTTCTGACTCGGCAATTGGTTCCAGATCATCGCCGGCAACGATAGTGACTGAGCTCAGGATGTCACCAATAGAGGCAATAACTACTTCTCCATTACCTTTAAGATCACTTTTCACTAGTTCAGCTTCATGCGGGTTAGCTCGCTGAGCAATAATTTTTGTCCTGTCGGACAGTCCGGCGCCGGTACTCTGACCACGTTGAAGCATTTCTCTACCGGGCGAATCTTTGATGACAACAACGTTGTATCCCTTCGCTCGCATCATGCGCGCTACACGTCTGCCCAACCCCTGGTAATGGCTGTTGTTTTCAATTGCTAGACGCACATCAGCTGATATGGGTCTTTGCCAGTCTTGCCCGAGAACTCGTGCCACCACTTGTCGTATATCAGACTCGTCTGAAACCCAGTCGCCTGTACCGGAGAAATTTCCCGGCAACATAACCAGCTGTTGATTTTTCTTAGGAACCACTCGAGCAAAATTAGCCAGTCTCATCAGATCGCCTTCGTTCATGTCTGTATAGACGTATTCTTTGGACAATTGCAAAAGTTTGGGTAAATGCCCCCATGACTCGGGCTTCAAAGCCTTATCCAGGGTTGCCCGCATAAAAAGCTCTTGACGCTGTACTCGGCCAATATCGCCCAAGGCATCATGCCTGTAGCGCACAAAACCCATGCTCTGGTTGCCGGTGAGTGTATGCCAACCCGGCTCAAGATCAATTTTGAGTTTCGCTGTCCAGTCCATATATTGCATGCGCTTAGGCACCTGCACTGTAATGCCGCCGACTTCATCAACAGCCTTTACCAGCCCTTGCACATTCAGAATGACAAAATGGTCGATTGGAATACCAAGCAACTCCGACACTACACGCCTGGCCGTGTCAGGTCCGCCAATGGCATTTGCTGCATTTACCTTCTGCGTGCCGTAGCCGGGGATATGCACTTGAGTGTCACGTGGTATCTGAAGGACCGTTATGGAATTGCGAATGGGATCCAGACGGGCGACAAGGATGGTATCTGCGCGACCGTTGAAAGCAGCAGAATCAGCTTTCCTACGCCCGACTCCTTCGTTGTAGACAACGTCAGTGCCCAGCAAGAGCACCGTTGTGGGCTCAACAAGCCCGCCCAGGCGCAAGATTGGCGGCAGGAGACCTGGTCTAAAGGCGAGCATCAAAACGTAACCGGCGACAACTCCAAGAATTGCCGCGACAACAAAATAGAACGACCAATTGATAGATCTCAATCAGCATCTCCTCATCTAAGATATTATACGAGCTTTGGAGCAAATTCTCTTGAAGACCGGATGAAACCGCTCTTCACTAAGGAACAAATCGGCAAAGACAATATGGACAAACCAGCTTCAAATGTGCCAAATGCTGAGCCTAAGCGGCTTCTAGCCGTCAACTTCGGCGGCATCGGAGATGAAATTCTTTTCTTGCCGACCCTGGCAACCATTAAGAAATATTTTCCTTCCTGGCACGTGAGTCTACTGCTGGAGCCGCGTTCAGCCACAGTTCACCAGGTAACCAACGTCGTCGATGAAATAATTACCTTCGACATCAAAAAGCGTCCACTTATGGTCGCGGATCTCCTGGATCTGGTGACGCTGTTGCGCAGCGGGAATTTTGACATTGTCGTCTCCTCCGGTTCATCGCCAATGGTCGCCGCTCTTCTTTTCCTGTCCGGCATTGCCAGGCGTATTGGCTATAAGTCCAATTTTCTTGCCAGCCTTCTTTTAACCGATCCCGTTGCCTTGAATAAAGCACAGTATGCAGCCGGCATGTATCACGATCTAGTGAAAGGGTTAGGTCTGGCTGAGACTGCCGGAATTCCTGAAATTTGCCTTCCGGATGAATCTCGCCGGCAGATGAAGAAGTTAATTGATCAAGCTTCTACAAAACAAAAGCGCGTCGTAATCCATCCCGGCACAAGCAAACTAGCGATAATGAAACGCATTTTCAAAACCTGGCCGGCTTCCGACTGGGCTAGACTAATTGAGCTTTTGCTTAAAGAAAAGAACATACAAGTAATTCTCTCCGGCGGCCCTGATGACAAAGAAGCAATCGATGCCATCCTCAAATCTCTCAGTCACCGTGGTATCACACAAGAGGCGGAAAATTTCGTTCTGGCTTACGGCAAAACCAAATCGCTGGCAGATCTTGGTGCACTAATTGAAGCATCTGATTTACTGGTATGTGTCGATTCAGCACCAATGCATATTGCCGTTGGACTTAACAAAAATGTAGTGGCGCTCTTCGCAGTCACCGACCCCAAGCGACTACTACCCGACAACAAACGTTTTGCTTATCTTGTTTCAGAAGACAAAATCACTCAGCGGAATTCTTCTCGCGAGCGCCCTGAGGGACCTTCTCATGCCAACGGTCAAGATCACTGTCCACCTGGTGTTGTGCTTCCACCCGAGAATGTTTTGCGGACCGTTCTGGATCAATTGTCTCTATTTTCCAATCAAGAACGCTCTCCGGAACACTGTGGTTGATTTTCTCACCCTTTTCGCCAACCACTGCTAGCAAGGCCGCCACAACCTTTTCATCAAACTGTTTGCCGGCATGCTTACGCAATTCAACGCCTGCTTTTTCATGACCAATAGCCTTGCGATAGGGTCTATCAGAAGTCATTGCATCATAAGCATCAGCGACCAAAACGATACGTGCTCCAAGCGGAATATCATCTCCCTTCAACTGATCCGGATAACCGGAGCCATCAAGATATTCGTGATGATGGAGGACTAGATCTTTAATTCCCTGCAATGCCGGCAAGTTGCCTATTATTTGCGCACTGCGCACCGGATGCTGCGACATGATTTTTTGTTCTTCCGCGGTCAACTTATCAGGCTTCCACAAAATAGCTTCCGGAACGCCAATCTTACCAATGTCGTGCAGGATGCCTGCCACTTCCAATTCTTTCTGCTTTTCCTTGCTTAGTCCCAGAGCCTTTCCAATAAGAGCAGCATAGCGACCGACTCGCAAACTGTGCCCTGAAGTGTAATCACATTTGGCATCAAGGGCATTGGCTAATGCCCGGATGACGCCCATGGAAATTTCTTCCAATTGAGAAATTGCCTTCTGTAAGTCCTTGACCAGAATATCGTTGCGCCTGGATAACTCATAAGCTTCTAACGCCCGCTTCACTGTCAGCCTTAAATCATCGGCATCCCAGGGCTTAGGAATGTATTTGTAAATGTGTCCCTGGTTGATGGCATCAATCAAGGCTTCCACATCGGTATAACCAGTCAACAGAATCTTAATTGCATGAGGACAGATGCCAAGAGATTTTTCCAGAAGCTCCACACCGGTCATATGAGGCATTCTCTGGTCGGTAATTATCAGGCTCACGTCTTCAGCTTGAAGGATTTTCAAAGCCTCAGCGCCGGAAGAAGCAGACAATGTCTGATAGTCATCACCCAGTACTCTTTGCAGAAGCCTGAGATTAGCCGGCTCATCGTCAACCACTAATATCTTGTGCTCGTCGGCCACTGGTCATCTCCTTTTACGCCTGTTGTAGGCTATGCCTGGATTTCGCGAGCGGTCAAGGTGCGCTTAATCGCCCTTGCCTGAACTGGGATCCTGACAATAAATGTTGTTCCCTGTTTTGGCTTGCATTCAAACCAGATTTTCCCTCCATGCCTTTCAACTATCGAGTGACAAATTGACAAGCCAAGTCCTGTACCTTGCCCCACCGGCTTAGTGGTAAAGAAAGGCTCAAAAATTTTACTTTGATCGCTTGTATTAATGCCCGGGCCGTTATCGGCAATCGACACGACAACAGTTGATCCCTCGAGCCTGGTGACGATTTTCACTTTGGGCGATTCAACTGATTGCACTGCTTCACCAGCATTGGACAAAAGATTCATCCAGACCTGATTGAGCTGTCCGGGATAACAAAGGACAAGAGGCAAATTACCGAAATCACACTCAATTGGAATTCTGTCGCGCCCAAAATAGTGCCCAAGAATCTTCAGGGTGGACTCAATACCTTGTTCAATGTTGGCCTCTTTCAATTCCGCCTCATCAAGGCGGCTGAAACTTTTCAAATTGCGGGTAATATGCCTGATTCGCTCGGCACCTTCCGATACGTCAGCCAGAATATTATCCAGATCGGTAACCATGAAATCGTATTTGAACTTACGCTTCAATTCCTGTAGTTTGCCCGCATACTGGTCGGGAACCTCATCGGCTGCTTGGATCAACTGTTTTAGCTCACTGAAATAAGTGCGCAAATACGGCAGATTGCCATGCACAAAATTTACCGGGTTGTTCAATTCGTGTGCAATACCGGCTACGATTCGACCAAGAGAGGCCATCTTTTCCTGATGCACTAATTGTGATTGGGCGGTCTTAAGTTCACTGACCAAGCGCGTATTCTCATCCAGTTGTACGGATAGACGCCTGGCACCTTCACCGGCCAGCTTGGACATTTGCTCGCAAAAAACAGCCCAGATAAAAGCAACTGAAATCAAAATAGCCGTTCGTGTAATTAGTCTCACAGAAAGCCTATGTCCATAGGCGGCCACCAGTCCTAGTTCCTTATCCGTATGAAAAAAATAGGGCAAAAAACTGGCATTATTCCAGGCAAGAAGCCCGGCATAGGTGACGGAAACAAAAGTAGTGGTGGCAAAAATGCCTTTAGTACCAAAAGTATGACTGGCAAACAGAATGGGCAACAGATAGAGGAAATAAAGATCGGAATCTATCCCCTTTGTAAAATGTACAAGCCCGCTAATAGCACCAATATCAAAGGCAATTAGCGTGCCATTGAGGAAATTAAGAAATTGTTCGTCAGCCAGTGTGCCCTGTCTTAAAAGAAGTAGTCCGGCCAAACTATAAATGACCACTGTCATCAAAATGACCATTGCCATAACTTGCGAATTCTCGAATGAATTTGCCTTGGCCAACCATGATCCTGTTAAGGCAATGAAGAAACTGGCCAGAGCAAAGGTCAGACGGAAAGACAAAAGCTGTCTTGTCTTCAGGTATAAATCAGTTTGTCGCCCGGTATCCATCATTACAAATATTCTTGTGCTTGTTTATAGACAGCGGCAACGTCGGCAAAGCGACCTAGCGTTTTCAACGCCTCTGCCCATGCCTCATAAGTATCGCCTTCGTAAGGATCAATTTCAGCGGCCTTTTCAAATTTCTCGAGAGCCATTTCATTCATGCCCAGCAAACAGAGACAGCGCCCCCAGTTGTAGAATAGCGGCACATCACCCTCATAAAGCATTGAGGCTTTCAGGAAATGTTCATCGGCATCGGCAAGTTGACCGGAATTCATGGCTAATTGCGCAAGCAAACTATAAGCCGGTCCTAATTGAGGGTACATGGCTAGCAATCGTCTGACCATTTGTTCGCATTCATCAAGCCGATTGGCCAACTTCAGAGCTTGTGCGTAATAGAGATTCAATTCCACATCTCCAGGAGCAAGACGCAAAAGTTTGCCGCCTCGATCAAGCACCAGACCAATTTGCTTACCACGCAAAGCCTTTTCCAGAGATTCTTTGTAGGGGTTCAAACAAGAAGGATCTATGTTGACCGCTTTCTGATAGTGCGGTTCTGCTTCTTCCTCACGACCAACTTGCTCCAGAAGAGCAGCCAGATGCCAGTGTCCTAAGGCATAATCGTTGTTAACCGTAAGCACTCTGGTAAATATTTCTCCTGCTTTGTCCGGTTGTCCAGCCAACAAAAGACATTGTCCCAAACCATCAAGCACCAAATAGTTGTTGGGATTGTCGGCCAGCGCCGATTCAAAATAGACGACCGCTTGACGGTAATTAGCCAAAGCAACTTCCGAATAAGCCATCCAGATATTTAATTCAGGATGCGACCAGCCATGCTCTTTGCCACCATTAAAGGCCAATTGAAACTTTGCCTGCGCATCCGCGTAATTACCCAAAAAGAAATAAGCAATGCCGCAGAACATGTTTATTTGCGGCAATTCCGGACTCAACTCCAAAGCACGCTCAAAAGCTTGAGCAGCCATTTCGTACTCGGCTAATACGCTGTGCACCATTCCCAGATTTAGGCGAGCACTGACGAGCGTTGGATCGATATCAATCGATTGAATTAGTTTTTCAGCCGCTTCATCGTATCGTCCCTGGCAAAAAAGATTGACGCCCCAGTCATTGTAAACAAGTCCCCGATCTTGAGCTGCCAAAACTCTAGCGCCTGTTCCCAGAGCTGTCTGATAGTGTTCGCGAGCATCGTCGTACTGACCTAATTGTGAAAGCGCAACAGCCCAATTGCGCTGCACCATCAGCAGACGGTCATCAAGCTTCCAGGCTTCGCGAAAACAGTTGAGCGAATCTTCGACTTGTCCCAGAGCCAAATAACAAAGCCCGAGTCCATTGAAAGCCTCGGCCATTTTGGGATCGATAAGCGCTGCACTCTTGAAATATTGCCCTGCTTCGGCATACTCGCTGAGGTCATAACAAGCAACACCAGCCTGATAGTTGGCAGCCATGAGTTTGCTATTTAGTTTAACGGCTTGATTGTATTGACCAATAGCACCGCGCAAACTGCCCATCTGGTGCAGAGACAGCCCCCAATGCAGGTGCGCTAAAGCATAGTCTTCCTTAAGCTCGCAAGCTGTGCGAAACTGATGCACAGCATCGGCCTGCTTGTTAAGTCTTAATTCAATCAGTCCCAAGTAGTAGTGACACTCGGCATAGCTCTGATTCATGGACAGCGCTGACTTCAGGTGTTCCTGACTTAGGGTGAAGTTGCCTTGATTGAAATAGACCATTCCGAGCGTAAATTCCAGCTCGCTATTGTTCGGCTCTTCCTGAATTAAGCGCAGCAGAATAGACTGCGCTTCATCCCATTGGCCTTTTTCGACCAGTTCTTTAACTAACTGTTTTACATCAGTGGTCATGGTGGCCGCCCGGTAACGCCCTAAATTTAAGGCTATTACCTTACTTACCCTATATTTAAAGAAATAAGACTATGGCAAAAGATTTCTGACGTTGATAAAGGAAATAATCGTGATCAGACACAAGACAAACTGTGCTACATGGAAATAGGCAACAATTTGCCATTCCTTGACTCCCTTGTCTTTGCCGAGAGCCTCGAAGTGGTGGTGCAGCGGCGCCATGAGGAACAAGCGCTTACCCTCTCCAGGAAGCTTCTTAGTTAATTTAATCCAGGTTAGCGACAGCGCATTCGACTTATCCGACGTATACGGCTTGGTCAGTTTGAAGTAGACAACCTGCGCCATAACAGACAGGGTCTCAAAAATATAGATAAGTGCAAGCGGGATAAACCAAAGAACCAGATTGCCGGACAAAGCCAGGGACGCCATCAAGCCGCCCAAAAGCAAGGACCCTGTATCACCCATGAAAATATGTGCCGGATTGCGGTTAAACACAAGAAAGCCGGCAGTAGCACCAGCGGCAGCTGCAGCAATAGCCGCCAACTCAAAGGAACCTTGATAGTAGAGCATGAAGCCCATTGTGGCTAAGATCTGGCAGGCAGTACCGGCTGCCAAACCGTCCATGCCATCGTGGAGATTGACGGCATTTGTGGTCGCTGCCAGCAAAAATGCAGCAAATAAGAGATAGAACCAGGCAGGCACACTAAATATGCCAATTGCACTGGGTACCGATGCTGTAGAAAGCAAAATAATCCCCAGGCAGGCTCCGACAATTGCCTCAAGGGCAAGCCTTACTCGTCCGGATATGCCGCGATTATCTTGGTTGGCAATTTTTGCCAGATCATCACTTAAGCCAATAATGCCGCAAAAATTAGTGACCATCAAAACAGCCAGGGCGGTCACGCCAAATTTGCCCGTATAAAAAAACCAGGCAATTGCACCGAGGCAGGCGGCAAGCAAGAATACAATTCCACCGGCAGTTGGAGTATTAGCCTTACTAGAGTGCTCCTTCGGTCCGTCAGCACGAACAAATTGTCCAATTGCTTTCGCCCTTAAGTATTTGATGAATGCCGGCAAGAGCGCTACGGCAACAACAAAGCCGATAAGCATTGGCATTGGCAAGCAAAGTAAGCTGTCTTCCACAGGTAG
>SBAT01000346.1 GCA_005240105.1 Chloroflexota bacterium | reverse complement strand
CTCTCAAGCTCAATCCGAATGAGCAAGAGGCAAAGATGAAGCTGCGCAAGTTGCAACCGGGCATCGAAAATGAAACCGATGACCGCAAGCCTATCGTTAGCTGATTGAAAGTCTTACGGCTGGAGCGTTATGACAATGGCGGTTTGACCAAATCCCGTAACAGTATAAGCGCCGTCTCTAGGAATATCCGGCTGGTAGCCGATTTCGCCCTGTGCTGAAGCAGCTGCGCCATCAGTTGGATAAGCCATTGTGTTGTCGAATGGGTTCTTTAATTGGTCGCCAGGGCTGGTCTGTGCCGTGCCATCTCCGCCTGGGAAGTAATAGGTGAATTCACCGACTGCCGTTGGATAGACACCATCATGATCTGTGGCATAGGACTCAACGGCGACGTGCGTTGTATGGGCGTTAATCTTTACGCCTGACTCCTTAGCCTTGGTAGAAGCACCAAAGAAGTTAGGCAGAGCGGTAGCCGCGAGTACGCCTACAATGATTACTACCACTAGTAACTCAACCAGCGTCAGACCCTTATTCGATCTATGTGTTCGTCCTCGCATAACTTACCAGTAGCAATACTGCCCCCTGAACGCTTCCTGGAATAACCCAAAAGTAGTAGTCGATTCATCCCAAATGGGGATTGCCCATTTAATGTTTCAAACTAACAGTCGCTTGGCATCCATTAAATCTATTATAGACTCGGAGCCGAATTTGGAAAATACCGGCGGTAACTCTTTTGGGGGATAAAAATTTGAGATCTAATACTAAATACCCATGATTTTGGTCTCGGCTATGCATATTACTGCGGGCATCTACGTTAATGATTGGGAGTCGGGGCTTATTAAGGACATCGATGCCTGGGTAGAGGAGTTGGCTCCGGCTAACCTCGACTATCACCATCATCAAACAGGAGAAGATAATGGCGATGCTCACCTCAAACGTATGCTTATCGGACATCAGGTTGTCATTCCAGTAACTGAAGGCAAGCTTGATCTTGGTCCCTGGGAGCAAATTTTCTACGCAGAATTTGACGGACAACGCAAAAAACGTGTCATTTTGAAAGCAATTGGATTCTAAGTGCTTGTTTTTGATGGAATCTTGATACGGCTGCGCGATAATAGATCATCGGCAAAAAGTGGTAGTACCAGTTGGAAACCAGCCGGTCAGATCCCCTTAGGGATGAAGGAGAAAAATGAAAGGCGCAGCTCTTCGCAAGCAAGCAATTCAAAATATGCACAACCGTAATATCATTCGCAATTCGTTTGAAAAGCCAGCAGCCAATGTTGCTGAAATGTTTGGTGTCAATGTTTTCAATCGCCAGGCCATGCGGACTTTATTGCCTAAAGGCGCTTTTCGTACCTTGATGAAGACACTGGAAGAAGGTGAGCCGCTTGATCCATCGCTCGCCGACATTGTCGCCAATGCCATGAAAGATTGGGCAATCGGTCGAGGAGCCTCTCACTATACGCACTGGTTCCAGCCGATGACCGGTTTTACGGCTGAGAAGCATGATTCGTTTTTGGTATCCAGTGGCGACGATGGGGCCATACTGGAATTTTCCGGTAAGACGCTCATCCAGGGTGAGCCGGATGCATCAAGTTTCCCATCCGGTGGAATTCGTTCGACTTTTGAAGCCCGAGGCTATACCGGTTGGGATCCAACCAGCCCTGCTTTCTTGATGGAAAGCACAATGGGCAAGACGCTTTGCATACCGACAGTATTTTGTGCCTACAGTGGGCATGCATTAGACAAGAAAACGCCTCTCTTGCGTTCAATCGATGCCATTAACAAACAAGCAATTCGCCTCCTGCGCGCCTTGGGTAATAAGCAAGCAAAACGAGTGACTTGCACGGTTGGTGCTGAGCAAGAGTATTTCTTGATTGATGAGTCGTTCTACCTTTTGCGACCAGACCTAATCAATGCTGGTCGCGCCCTGTTTGGTGCTAAACCGCCCAAAGGGCAAGAAATGGAAGACCACTATTGGGGTTCCATTAAGGAACGCGTTCTTGCTTTCATGATGGACGCGGAAGCGGAACTCTACAAGCTTGGTGTGCCGGTTAAGACCAGGCACAATGAAGTGGCTCCGGCGCAGTTTGAGGTAGCACCGATTTTTGAAGGGGCCAATATTGCTATCGACCACAACATGTTGTTGATGGAGGTCTTCCGTAAGACTGCCCAAAAACATGGTTTGCGTTGTCTTTTCCATGAAAAACCATTTTCCGGTGTTAACGGCAGCGGTAAGCACAATAACTGGTCATTGGCTGACGATCTGGGCAACAATTTGTTGGAGCCAGGTAATACGCCGCATGAAAATACACAGTTCATCTGCGTGTTGACGGCTATTTTAAGAGCGCTGGATAAATACGGCGGTCTCTTGCGAGCAAGTATTGCTTCTGCCGGCAACGATCACCGTTTGGGTGCCAACGAGGCACCTCCGGCTATCTTGAGCGTTTACCTCGGCGACACCCTCAACTCCGTTATTGAAGGATTGATTTCCGGCAAGGGTGGTTCCGGTGCCAAAGGAGCTCGGACAATTGAAATCGGAGTAACAACTCTGCCTTCATTGCCCAGAGATGCTTCCGACCGCAACCGCACATCGCCATTTGCTTTCACTGGCAACAAGTTTGAATTCCGTGCAGTCGGTTCCAGCCAATCACTGGCCTTCCCAAACACAGTGTTGAATACAATTGTCGCTGATTCGCTGCATTACATTGCCGCCAAGATTGAAGAAGGCGTCAAGGGCGGACGTCCGCTCAACGATGTGGTTCAGGAAGTTGTGCAAAAGACTCTGACCGAGCATAAGCGCATAATTTTCAACGGCGACAACTACAGTGAAGAATGGCACAAAGAGGCCCATAAGCGTGGCTTGCCCAATTTGCACAACACAATGGAGGCGCTGCCACGTCTGGTCGATAAAGAGACGAAAGAACTCTTCAAGTCGCATGCAGTGCTCAACGAAGAAGAGCTGATGAGCCGCTACAATGTCCAACTCGAGGCTTATTGCAAGACGATTAACATTGAGGCGTTATTGACCAGCAATATTGCCGCCACGATGATATTGCCGGCGGCCCTTGCTTATCAAACCCAATTGGCCGGAAGCATAATTGCTACAAAGAGTGTTCTCAATGGCGCAGATATGACCGTACAGCAAGGCTTGCTGCAGGACATTATGGAAAAGGCTTCGAAATTGAAGGTGGCCGTTGATACCTTGGATAAGTTGAATAAGAAGGATGAGAAATTACATTCGGATCTTTTCGACCATGCTAAATTCTACGAGACAAAGATCATTCCGGCGATGAATGACGTTCGTTCAATCGCCGATGAATTGGAAATGTTGGTAGATGATTCGCTGTGGCCGCTACCGAAATTCCGCGAAATGCTCTACATCTACTAGGGAAATTTCGACAATTTGTTAGGACGTGATAATCTATTCCGCTAAGGGCGGACGTGGCGTGATTTCTTGCGAAAAGCAAATTCTAAATGGACTGTCGTTGGACGTGCTGTCGTTGGAAAATGACAGTGGGATGTCTGCCAGGATTTTTTCCTATGGCGCGACACTTGTTGAGCTTTATGTTCCGGATCGTTGGGGTAACACGGCAAATGTAGTTTTGGGTTTTAGCGATGCGCGGCTGTATTTTTCTGAACATCCTTATCTTGGCTGTACCATAGGTCGTTTTGCCAATCGTATTGCCGGGGCGCAGTTTGAGCTAGACGGTACTTTGTACCAACTAGATGCCAATGATGGAGCCCATACGCTGCATGGCGGAAAAGATGGATTTCACCGTCGTGTTTGGCAAGTGGTATCCGTCAATGAAGGTTCTGAACCTTCAGTTGTTTTGCGATACGAAAGTCCGCACATGGAAGGAGGATTTCCTGGTCGTTTGGTAACTGACGTCAGCTACGGCTTAACCAACGACAACCAGCTAAGGATTGAGTACACGGCAACAACCGACTCATCTACTCCTTGTAATTTGACTCACCATAGTTATTTCAATCTTGATGGTGCCGGGTCAGGCAATATTTTGGATCACGAGTTGACCATTAATGCTGATGAATACACTGTTATCGGACGCGACTCCATTCCTACCGGGCGGGTGGCTAGAGTCGAGGGATCCCCATTGGACTTCATTCAGCCAGAAATAATTGGTGCGCGTATCGGCAACACAAAAAACGGCTATGACCATAACTTTGTGCT
>SBAT01000360.1 GCA_005240105.1 Chloroflexota bacterium | reverse complement strand
TTTTAACTTTTGCCTTTCATGCTCAACCCAATTCCAAAAATTGCCGTCGAGCTTTTCCGGCACATCATGGACATATTTGTGACCATCGCCTTTGCCTTTATCAAATCCGCCCATAGACTAGACCCCGCATGGCTTTGAGAGCTTTCCGGATGAATTAGAGCCCGGATGCTCGGAATATACCCAAAAAATGGACGTCTGAGCCTGGATTTAATCTAGAGTTTTTTAGCCCAAAGCAGCCTACTGCCGCTTTCGATGGTCTCAAGGGAGATTATTTGCCAACCGGAAAATAGTTGTTTCAGCTCAGCATCATTAAAACAACGCAAGAGCATGCCTTTGCGTCCCTTGTCCGTATACACATGAGTCTTATCAGTCAGCTCGAAATACTCACCTGGTCCTGTACCAACCTGGTCAAAGCAGCCGAAGAAGATGCCGCCTGGTCTAAGCAGACTGAATAGCTCCGCGACGGTTGTTTGAGCTAGATTTAGAGTGAGGTGCTCGAAGATTGAATTCGCAACTACGGCATCGAATGTGCCTGCGGCGTAGTTCATGCTTGTAATATCGCCGGCTTCGAATGTAATTTTTAGATTTTCTTGCTCAGCCCATGCACCGGCAAGATTAATGGCTTGCTCGGCTATGTCGATACCAGTGACTGAGAATCCGAGGCGAGCCAAGTAAATTGATAGCCAGCCGGAGCCGCAGCCTAAATCTAAAACTGATTGGCAACCGTGTTCTTTCAAGTTTCTCGGGATGCTTTCAAGGTAAGGCAAGTCCGGCATTTGTGTATAGGCGGTCTTGACCGGATTCCAGGCTTTGTCCCAGAAGGCTATGTTTTCACTGTAAATGTCCGTTGTCAGTTCGTCCGGCAATTCGGAGTTGGATTTTTCGCTTGGCATGATGCTCATAGTCTAAAGCTACGATTAATACTCTTCAATGAGTGGTATGGAGAAAGCAAGGAAAATTAAGGTGTTTGATGGTCGGAGTAAGCCGAACACAACTGCAAATGATGCTTTTGAAGCAGTCCGGACCCGGCTTGCTTCCTTTGAGTAATCCGACACTTGCCGAAGCTAAGGAATTCCTGCAGAAAATTGAACAACTGACGCTGGACGAGAAATTGACGCCGGTAATTATTTATTGGTCGAGTCATGATGTAGGAAGGCTTTTACCACCTGAGCAGAAGTATCGCGAATTGATGCGCGAGGCGTTTCATCTATCACTGTTTGCCGAAGACCTGGCCGATGCTACAGATGAGTGGTGCTTTCTAGTAATGAGCCAGTTGTTGTGCACGATGGTCTATGCGCAAGAAACAGATGATCCGGGACGTTTTCAATGTGTCGGTTCGATTGATCCGGATCTTGTTCGTCAGGCTTTTGACAGAATGTTGCCGATATGGCAACAAAAGGATTTTGCTGAAAGTAATGCAGTCCAGGACGCGCTAGTAAACCTGGGCACCTGCACGACAACTCCGGACAATGCCCAATACTGCCGCAATGAGTGGCCGGTTGTGAAAGCGACAATTAGTGACGGTCAAATTCTCAAACCGTCGGGACCAATAGACCCAGTAACAGGGGTTGTGAATCCAGCCTTTGTTCGGCCGACAGTGCCGAAGTCAAAAGTAGTCATACCAATTATCAAGAGTGATTTAGGCGTGGCCAATAGGGCAATGGAAGCTGTAGAAGGTGCTGGTACTGAAGCTGTCCACGAGCCTGATCAGTCAGTATTAGCTAATTTGATGAAGCCGGAAGATGAACAAGTGCCACCACAGGCTTCGTTGGCGGAAGTTGTGACTGCCGAGCAGGAAGGTCCGTCCTTAGTTCCAGTAGCGGCACAGGAAATTATCAAAGACATCATTGGCAAACTACGTCAATCAAGTGACCTCTCCGAAATATTGCAATCAGCTATTGAGAAACTAACGAATGTCGGATTGGCTGACAGAGGACTTATTTGGCAAATTGTTGGTGATGAACTTGCCGTTACCAACGAATACACGCACAACGAAAACACCCCTTTTGTAGGCACGCACTTAAACCCGCAAGAATCATCAGCAATTGCCAGTGAATTTATTTCGCGCTTCCCGGATGAAACTGGATTTGGTGTGATTAGCATCACGGACATTCGTACAGATACCAAACTGCACAAGCTCTCGCAGACACTGTGGTCTCTTCTGGAACTGGGTGAAGTTAGTGCAAGACTGGTTGCACAGCTACGCAGTCAGAGTGTTGTTCTGGGTTTTCTTGAGCTCCAACAGTGCCGCAAACCAAGATACTGGTCGCAAGAAGATGCGGCCATTATGCAGAGCGTCGCCGAAATGTTGTCGGTGGTCGTAAAGGAAGCCTCCGATCAATCTCGGATTGCCGCTGACGCCGAGGAGAGGAAACTGATCAATGAAATTGCCACTTTGTTTCGAGCGTCCGGCGGGCAGAAAGAGAAAGAGAAGGACACACTGGCTCAGTCGGTAAAACTGGTTGCCGATCACATGGGCTTTATAAACGCTCAAATCTATCTCTACAAATCAGAAGAAGGGCTGCTTGAGCCGCAAATGCTTGAAGTAAAACACTCACCGGTAAATCTTGCTGTCAAAGATAATCCGTTTGTAGTAGTTTACGAATCCGGACGACCAAAAATTATCAATGCTGAGCTCAACCCTAAACCGGATCCGTATTTTGGTCACGATTCGGCTTTGGTCATTCCGTTAAACACGGAGGGCGAAATTATTGGTGTGTTGGGCATGTGGACAAGACGGCCCAACCCAAGGCAGTTGGCCGAGCAAGATGCTTCATTAGCTGTCACTATTGCCACTCAATTAGTAAGTTTCATACGCGCTGATCACGCAATCGCGCAAATTCGCGCTGACCGATCACGTGAATCACTAATCAATAGAGTTGCTACGGAAACCAGACAGAATTGGAAAGATCTGGACAAGATTCTAGAAACATTGGTGGCGGCGTTACAAGAATATTTTGGTTTGTCACTGTCGGCAGTTTCGTTGGTTGATGGACAATCACAGGACTACACTAAATCTAAATTTGCCGGTGATCTGGCGCCTCCTGAAGGTTCAGTTTCTGCTGAGACTGCACCAAATATTGGCGAGTTGTTGATGATGAGCCTTATTGAGAGGCTGAAGACTGATGAGACTGTCTTCTTGGGCGTCAAAGAGATTGAGCAGATGCTTGCAGCAAAAGGTGCTGCTTTGCCGGATCGAGTAAAATCGGCAACGGTTGTGCCAATGGTGCACGGTGGCACATTGAAAGCTGCTCTATGTATGTTGTCTAGTTTTAGACAGGTGCCATATTCCGACAAAGATATGAAAATGGTTGGTGATCTAGCCTACATGGTTGCCGGTGCCATATCTCACAAAGAACTTGTTGAGCAGGTAGAGCTGCAGGCAATTACTGATCCTATGACTGGACTATTTAACAGGCGCCATTTTCAGGAACAGTTTTCTAAAGAAATAGATCGGTTTGGACGCCAGCCGACGCCATTTTCTTACATCATAATAGACCTTGATTTTTTGAAGAAAATAAATGATACGTTGGGGCACCAATTTGGCGACCAGGCAATTAAACACATAGCCAATGTCTTAAAGCGTAATGTGCGCGATGTTGATACTGCCGCCCGCTATGGGGGAGAAGAATTTGTAATATTGTTGCCGGCTACAGATATTTATGCAGCACGCATTGCTGCCGAGCGACTATGCTCAGCAATTAGGGCCAAAGAAGTAGAAGGCATCGGTACGGTAACAGCCTCTGTCGGTGTGGCGACATTCCCGGATGATGCGCAAGATCGAGATCAATTGACGGAACTTGCCGACCAAGCGCTTTATTTAGCAAAGCATAGAGGACGCAACAGAGTGTGTTCTGTCTCTGAAGACTTAATGCCAAGCTTGAAAGAGCGTGGTGAGGAAGCGTTGGAAATTCAGAAGGAAGCCATTAAGCATAAAGCTCAAGAGATGGCCTCTATTGATTTGAACCTAATTGCCGAGCACGGTATTTTAGGAATCCTCGGCGCAATTATCAAAATTATCGAAGCGCGCGACGCCTATACAAATGAACGTTCGCCGCGGGCTGCCGAATATGCCGGTAAGATGGCGCAGTCATTACATTTATCGAAAGATCAAACAACTGTCATTTCGCTGGCAGCAATTTTGCATAATGTCGGTAAGATTGCTTTGCCCGAAGAAATTCTACAAAAGCAAGGACCGCTTACAGAGGAAGAAATGAAAATCGTCCAGCAGAGTCCGGTAATTGGTGCAAAAATTCTAGAGCCGGCTAAGCATTTGCATAGAGTGGCCTCTGTCATTGAGTCCTATCACGAGAATTGGGACGGCACAGGTTACCCAAATGGCATCGCCAGGGAAGCCATCCCTCTAGAGTCGCGAGTGATATCACTTGTGGATGCATACATCGCCATGACCTCTGACCGCCCCTGGCGGAAAGCGATGAGTCATGCGGAGGCGGTCAAGGCCATTGAAGAAGGCGCAGGCAAGAAGTGGGACCCACGGCTAGTGAAATTGTTTCTGGCGATGATAAATAAGGAAGCCAAAGCTTCGAAACCCGCCAATCAGGCAAATTCATAGAGTGAGATCCCCTTTGTCACAATGAAGTTGCTCACAGCATCACTTCCGACAGTCGTTGCCAAATTGCTTTTCGATCTTTTTGAGATAGACTTCCGGTCTTGGATAACACAAGACGCTCGTCGAGTGTGAATAGTTTTAAGCGTACAACTGAAGGTGCGGGCAATCCAGCAGATTTCAAATCGGTAATTAGGATGTCCGATGGCCAGGGGCTATTGTTAGCGCTTGTAACCATCGCCATGACGATGTGACTGTGCGCATCCTGAAAGGCTGGTTTAGATACAACGAGTGCCGGTCGCCGTTTTTGCGCTTTTCGATCAGCAAACGGGAAGGGCACGACAACGATGTCTGCTTGTTCAAAGATCGCCATAAGCTTTTTCGTCGGCTTCAGAATTCCATTCAGCAAGCGTTGTTTCCACAGCCTTGGCGTAGGTTAAATCCAGTGGCGAAGCTTTAACAAGGATGATTTGTCCTTTTATTTCAGAGAAGCCAATTAAATCTCCACGTTTTAGCCCAAGCCGCTTGCGGATTTCAGCAGGAATTGTCGCCTGGTATTTTTCGGTAAGCCTGGAGGCATACATGGCTAGGATGCTCTTCGTAATGTGGTAATACTGTAATACTATATTACCACAATCTCTTTACAATCAAATAAAAATGCGTCTGATAGGTTTAGGCTCTTGGCAACGTGGTATGAAATAAATAGGATCGACCACCGATAGCTTCGTAAAAGAGCGGGCACACCAAGTGTTGGACCCCGACTGAGTCTCACAACGATAAGCGTTTAAGGCGGCAACGATCATTTCATGGAAGGCGAAAAAGGATATAGGAGCAGGTCCCTTTGGGCCCGGTGAGTGAACCGGCAAAGGGACCTGGTTTTTGGTGACTTTTTTTCAAAATTAGTTAGGGGCTTTGTCCTTCGGTATGTATGCATAGCATTGAACTGCCTGAGGGCGTTCCTTCTTATGGCATTTTTCCGGGCTGTTGAATTGACAATCGTCACAAAGATAACGCTCGCCGCGATATTGGTGGATGGCCACCCACGTGACTAGAAGCGCTGCCAAGGCAATAATAATTAAGAGTATCAGCGAGATCATTTACTCAGTGCCTTTGTGGAAAGGCTTATTGTACTGGATCAACCTGGTCTAAGTACCTTGCGTTTTAGGGTCGAGCACATCGCGCAGCACGTCGCCAACGGTGTTGAAACAAAGTATCGTTATGAAAATGAATATCCCCGGTGCTATTAACCAAGGCTGGTTGACTAGATCATTGACGTTGTCCAGGGCTGCTTTGAGCATGTTGCCCCAACTTGCATCCGGTTGCTGAATACCTAGACCAATGAAACTAAGACCTGATTCGGAAAGAATGAAACCAGGTACGCCCTGAGTTGCCGCCACAATGACAAAACTTGCCGTTTGCGGCAGAACGTGTTTAACCACTGTTGTAAATTCGGGCATGCCGCTGGCTAACGCCGCCTGCACAAATTCTTCTTCGCGAATAGATAAAACCATGCCACGAATAATTCTAGCTAAACCTGCCCAGCCAATCATGGACAAGATAACCGTAATGAGAGCAAATCTTTCCGAGCTGGACATCCCCGGCGGCAAGATAGCAGCTAGCCCAATTAACAAGTAAAAACTGGGAATGGACATGATCGCTTCTGCGATTCGCATCATTATGTTGTCGATGAAGCCGCCGGCAAAGCCGGCTATGCCACCATAAATTATACCGATAGGGAATGCTACCATCAGACCGAGAAAGCCAATAGTGAGGCTCTTCTGAGCGCCAAAGAATAGCCGTGAAAAATTATCTCGACCATTGATGTCGCTGCCCAGAAGAAATATTCTTCCTGGACTCTCCACCCCAAACAAATGAATATCACCTGGGATTATGCCAAAGATTTTGTATGGCTCACCTTTTACGAACAGCTGCAAGGGAAATTTCTTGTCGGTTTTTTCTACATACGTCTGGCGGAAAGTTGCTGGATCGAATTGTCTTTCGACTTGATACACATAAGGCCAGGTGAGTTCGTTTTTTGAATCTTCAAAGTGCACAGGCGTAGGCGGAGCATTTGCTAGATCTGCATCGCTGTAAAACATGCTATATGGCGTTAATGGATCTGCAAAAGCGGCACTGAAATACAAGAGCGATAAAACTATGAGTCCCATTCTCGCTACTTTGTCTTTCCAAAGCCGCTGCCAGGGTGTCTTACGGATAGGCGCTAGTGCCACCGGTATTTCAGTTGTAAGTACGGTTGATTCCATCATGGCGCACCTACTGTAGCGTGATTCGGGGGTCGACGAATTTGAGCAAAATATCGGCAAGAAGATTTCCAACGATAAGCATTACGCCACCGAGCATGATGGAAGCCATAACCAGATTCATGTCTTTAGTTAAGACAGCTTCCAGCGTCAGCCTACCTAATCCAGGATAAGCCAATACGGTTTCTGTTAGGGCAGCGCCGCTTAATAGCGCAGCAAATTCAAAACCGAGCAGAGTAACTAGCGGATTAATCGCATTGCGCACAGCATGATGATAAACAACAGTGTTTTCCGGCAAGCCCTTAGCTCGAGCTGTCCGCACATATTCTGCTCGCAGGACATCCAGTAGATTTGCGCGCATCTGTCTTTGAATTCCGGCTAGTCCTACAAAGGTTAGAACCGTGACCGGAATAATTAAGTGCTGAGCCATATCTAGGAATTGTCCGATAGCATCTTTCTCAAAATAGTCGGGACTGGTGAGTCCGCCAATGGGCAATACTCTTGTAGCGAGGGCAAACATAAGTAGCAAGAGTGCCATTAGGAAAGTCGGCATGGACATTCCTGTCGTGCTGATCATGCTGCAGAGTTTGTCTTGCCATCGCCCTCGATGGACAGCTGCCCATACGCCTAAGGGAACAGCAATCAACCAGGTGAAGCATATCGTAAGGACGCCCAGAAGTAATGTGTTGCCTGCACGTTGCATTAGCAAGACAAATACGGAACTTCCTGATGTAGAAACTCCAAGATCCCCTTGCAATAAACTACTTAGCCAGATGCCATATTGCACAACAGGTGGTTTGTTCAACCCCAGTCTTTCTTCTTCAGCCTTAATAGCGGCTGCCGATATAGCAGGGTTAGCTCGTAAAGTTGCTAAAGGATCGATGGGCGCAAGCTTTAGCATCGTAAAGCTCATCACCGAGATGATAAATAGAAGCGGTAGCGCTTGGAGGATTCTCTTGAGAATATATACAGGGATGGACATATTAATTCGTTCCCTTGGACTGGTTGTTGTAGAAATATATTTCTTCGAGGTTATGCATGGAGCCTAGCGGCGTGTAATTAATGCCCAGTGGCATCGGTTTGTAATTGCCTACGGAGTTTTTGATAGCGGTCAATAGAAGCGGCGTGTACAAATATACGAATGGTTGTTGTTTGTAAACGATTGCTTGGTATTCGCGGCAGTATTCGTGTCTTTTCGTTTCGTCAAAAGTGGTGGCCATTTTGTTGAAGAGTTCGTCAATTTGTAATTCCCAATCACGTGCATCGGTGACATGGATCCTTCCATGGCTGTCCGGTTTTCGTTGATCAAACATATGTAGACGGCCGTCTGATTTCCAGACATTAGCGCCATCATAGGGTTCAGTTCTAGGTCCGGATAATCCCATGACCACGGCTTCCCAATCCAAAGAATGATCTACTTTACTGATCAAAATATTGAAATCAATTGGTTGGTAATTGACTTTGATTCCCAGCTTCTTTAATTCGTCAATGATGATGATGCAAACTGCATCGCGAATTATATTTCCGGAATTGGTCAGTAGTGAAAATTCAACCTTGTTACCGTCCGCGTCGTAAAGTCCATCGGGCTTACTTACAAAACCACCTTTGGTAAGTAGTTCTTTGGAAAGATTAAGATCTTGCGGGTATGGTTTTAATTTGGTATTACGAAAAGGTGATGCTTCGGATTCCGATGTATAGAGTGGTAGTCCAACTCCCCTGAGGACGTTATTGACGATACGTTGGCGATCAAGTGCGTGGCTGACAGCTTGCCGGAAATAGAGATTGTTGAACCATTTTTGTTTGATTGGATCGACGTAGTATTTGCCGGTTTCTGGATCTTTGCGTCTGTTCATGTTGAACATGACGAACATTGTGCCGTCGTCTGGGCCCAGCCCATGCATGGTGAAGCCACCTGTTTTTTCGCGTTGTTTCATTAGACCTGCATCCGGACCTTTGACTGCGCGAATGTCCAGTAAGTCCACTTCGCCGGCATAGAATTTCAATATCTGTGTGTTTTGATCAGGCACAATGGCATAGTTGAATTTATCCAAATAAGGTAGTCGCGTTCCTTGTTTATCGACCATGCCATATTTTTCATTGCGTACAAATTCTGCCCTCTGACCAGGAACATAACGCAGTAACTTGAAGCGACCACTGGTCACCAAAGACTTAGGATCGCAATTAACATCCCAGAAACTCTGAAAGTGCTTCATAGGTAGTTTTGTGATTGGTTCGACGATATGTTTCGGTCCAATTGCTATACCGGACAAGCTGTTTAAGAAAGGCACAAAGGGGACATCGGTATGAATCTTGACCGTTAAGTCATCAACTTTTGAAGTTGTGGGAAATTTGCCATAAACAGACAAAATATCTCGTCTGCTGCTGTTGCCAAAGCCCCGGGCAATTAGCGTATTCATGGTAAAGACTACATCGTCGGCTGTTATTGGTTTGCCGTCGGACCATTGTAGACCTTTGCGCAAAGTGATTATGTAGTCCTTTTTGTCGGCACTTATCTCAATGGATTTTGCTAGGCGTGGATAAGGCTTACCC
>SBAT01000292.1 GCA_005240105.1 Chloroflexota bacterium | reverse complement strand
TTCATTCATTTGCCCGAACACCATGGCGGTTTTTGCTAGAACGCCGGATTCGGTCATTTCTGCCAGACCAGCACCTTTGCCGCCCAGCTTTTCACGCATGGCTTTGCGGTCACCTTCGAAAGCCTTGGCGGCTTCGGAGAACAAGAAAACGCGCTTGGTATCAATTGCCTGCACGGTTTTTTCCTTGCTGCTTAGCATTGTTAGTTCCTCTCATTTATCGCTCCGGTTTCGCTTTGCTTCACCTTCGCTTGCCTTCCGGCATCCCTTACCACTCTGCAGCGACCCGCTCATCGCGGCTCTTGCTTCGTTTAGTTCGTGTTCGTGAATTACTGTCGGAGATGTAAATAAATTTCACTCGATATCTCCTCAATCGCTTTTGATGTCACGTCGATGACGTGGCAATCAAGTTCGCGGAAAATATTTTTGGCATAACGGACTTCCTGACGTATCTGGTCGAGGTCCGCATATTCGGCATCCGGTGCCATGCCTAAAACTCTTGCTCGAATAGAGCGGATGTCTTGCAGTAGATGCGGATCAATACTCATGCCGATAATTTTGCGTTTGTCCACTTCAAAGAGTGCGCGCGGCGGATCGACATTCATGACCAGGGGGATATTTGCAGGGCGCAATCCATAGTGGTGCGCAAGATACATCGAATTTGGAGTTTTGCTGGTTCTTGACACACCGACCAAAACCACATCAGCTTGAACAATGCCATCCGGGTTTTTGCCGTCGTCATATCTAATGGCAAAATCTACAGCTTCAATGCGTTTGAAATAACTTTCGTCAAGCATGTGCAAACGACCTGGTTGGGCCAAAGGCTTAGCGCCTGTGAGTTCACCCACTCGGGCAATTACAGGTCCGATTAGGTCAATTGTCTCGACATTGTATTTCTTTGCTTCGCGCTCAAGAGTCTCACGGTATTCGGGTAACACGAGCGTATAGGCAAGAATTGCGCGACCCGCTGCCATTTGTTCGACAAATTCGGTTATTTGCTGGCAGCTGCGTGCTTGCGGCAAACGATAGATGGTTGCGTAGCCTGGCGGGAATTGGACAAGTGCCGCCCGAGACACAGCTTCGGCAGTTTCACCCGATGAATCAGACAGGGTAAAAATGATGAGTTCGTTTTCGCCAACGGGAAGTTTAGTATCCACGCCTGGTGCAATTTCCTCAAAAGGGCTGGCAGAATTTATAGCCATTTGCTCATGCTCTGCACCAGATGTCTGGCGCGCCACAAGGGGTGTTTATAGGCCGGTTAGATTAACACATTGGGAAGTTTTGTAAATTAGATCAACCTAGCTTCTACAGGGCAACCCGCATGGAAATGGCCTTGATAATTGGCAGGAGATCAAGGGCATCTGAAGTCGTCCTAATTAGATTGCCTTGATTGGCTGTTTGAACATTTATCGACTGGCTATGTTTTAGACATCCAAGATATGGCGATCGTATCTTTTCCGAAATGGCCATTTCCCAGCTAAGGGCATGGTGCATTTGAATTGGGGCTCTGGCATCCGGTTCGGTCATAACCGTGGCAACGCCCAAAAGTTCGATGCCTTTTTCAAGCAAATAATTGGCATGTATGGATAATTGTTCAAAGCTGTCTGAGCCCAGTTTGGCAACTAGAATCACCGGCCAATTAAGTTCTTTGGCAAAATTGGCGCTATCTTGCCAACCTTCACCTGTGCCTTCTGTAAGACAAAGAGGGGTAGCTGTGCTGCCCGGTAATTCCACTAATACTGAATCGGTACCGGAAATAGCTGTCCTAATTGCTGCTTGAAATTGACTGGTCTTCAAGGCGCCTGGTCGTTCTGCAAACTGGACCTGGTAATCCAAGGGTGTATGGGCAATGGTCGTCAAGAATGAATATTCGGAATGAACGTCTTGAGTCTTGCCGAAACTTATAGGTTTGATGGCTCTTACCTTCAACCCTTCCTCTTGAAGAGTTGCTGCAATGCCAGTCATAAGTACAGTTTTACCGCAGCCGGCTTGAGTGCCGGCAATTATCAACCCGGAGGGATTTGTTCGACTCATATGCCCCTTGCCACAGAATGGTCGCCCTTGCTTTGACCAATCTTTGTCTTAATAATTTCCAGGGCCTTATTGAGCTGCACGTCTTTCTTCTCTTCAGGAGAATGTGCTTTGGCTGGATCTTGCAAGTCCAACCACCAGGGACCGCGACCTGCCAGATAGTCCTTTTCTTTGAGTGCTACTTGAATATCGGGCACTATACCCTTCTTGTGGATATCAGTGTCATTAGGTGTGAGGTATCTGGCAATCGTGACATTGACTCCGGAGCCGTCATCAAGACGATTGATCCCTTGCACCAGTCCCTTGCCGAAGCTCTTCTGCCCAACAAGTGTGGCGCGCCCATTGTCTCGCAAGGCACCGCTTGTGATTTCTGCAGCACTAGCGCTGCCGTCATCAATAAGAACTACCATCGGCAGATCACATATCGGACGCCCGTCGCACATAGCCGGTGTTTTGTAACCATCGCGATCGACGGTCGAAACGATGTTGCCTGAATGCAGAAACATATTTGATATGTCTATAGCGTTGGTCAAAAGACCACCTGGGTTGTGTCTAAGATCTAGAATCAGTCCTCTAGCTTTAGACAGTTTTGCCAGTGCGTCTCTTACTTCAGCGGTTGCTTGTTCGGAAATGAAACTCGACAGTCGAATGTAACCGATATTACCGTCAATCATTTTGGCAGTTTGGACGGCTTTGACCGGTATCTGCGCACGAATTATTGCTGCTTTCAGGTGCTTGTTCGCACGTACTAGAGTAAGGGTGACTTTACTATTAAGTGGGCCCTTAATGTGCTTTGCGGCTTCATCGACGGACATGCCTTTAGTCGATTTGCCGTTGATTTCGGCAATCTCGTCGTTAGGCATAAGCCCTGCGCGCGCAGCTGGTGTTCCTTCAATTGGCGCAATAACAATTATTCGCTGGCTGCGGTCAAGACCAATCTGCACACCAATTCCATAGAAGTGTGCGTCAATCTGTGTCTTTTCTTCATCAAAAGCTTCCCTGTCTAGAAAGCGAGTGTAGCGATCGCCGAGACTGGCAAGCATTGTTTCTATTGCTTTATGAGAATCATCGAGAGTATTCAACTTGCCGCCATAGCGGTTTTGCCAGCGTGACCAGTTTTGTCCGTTATAAGTAGTGTCGTAATAGTCCTGCTTGATAAGGCGCCACACGCGGTCATAAATTGAATCCGGCGTGGTTTCCCCTTTGAATACCTTCTGAACAAGCTCTCTAGCCGAGGACGATCTGCCTGCTGAATGACTTCCGGCAACGAGCTGCCCGATATTTAGCAGGCTGGCGCCGCCCAAAGCCAACGAAACCACTATGGGAACTGATAAGCCCAGAATTAACCAGGCCGTCTTCGATAATTTTTTCTGTTTCAAGAAGAACCCGCTCAAGCACTTGCAAATAGGAGGCAGTCGCAAATCACCCATCAGCATTTTACCCATTTTTCGTTAGGAATGGGCGGTTCTTGGGCTTCAAAGCGGTGGCTTAATGTTGCAACAAGTTTGATAGCTCGTCGGCGTGTTCTTCCTCGTTGGCCAAAATGTCTTCCAAGAGGCGTCTTGTTGTCGGGTCGTCATTGCGTATGTAGTTGATCATCTGTTTATAGGAATCAATGGCAATACGTTCGGCAATTAAGTCTTCCCGGATCATGTCTTTTAGATCTTTGCCTACTACATATTCGGCATGACTCTTGGAAGACAATTGATCAGGATCTAGATCCGGCTCTCCACCGAGCTGAACTATGCGCAGAGCTAGCTTGTCAGCGTGACCTTGTTCGGCATTGGAATGTTCGAGAAACTCCTGCGCGATTGGTTCTGAGTTGATGCCCTTGGACATGTAGTAGTGTCGTCTGTAACGTAAAACACAGATGATTTCAGTTGCCAGCGCTTCATTAAGCATGCGAAGCACTGCATCGCGATCTGCCTGATAGTTTTCCGTCACAGGTCCGTTTTCAATGTTGACCCGAGCTTGCCTGCGAATTTCGGCAAGATTATCCACCATTTTTAAACTCATGGTTCATCTCCCTTAGGCTGCTTTCTTGACTGTGGCTACATGTTCTTCCATAACGTGGTTGACTTCGCGTCCATGGGCGCTCTTGAAGATTTGTTCAGCACGTTTTGTCATTTCGCCATTCGTGCAATGCACTGACAGAAGAATACTGCCGGTCTTTACTTTTCCTTCGTACTGTTTAGCTTCGTATTCGGGAATGCCAAGACCTATAAGTCCACCGGCAACCCCGCCGATAGCCGTGCCCACGGCGGCCACGCTTAAGGCGGCAACAATAGGACCGGCAGCTACAAGTGAGCCAAGTGCAGGAAGGACAACCGTTCCAGTTCCGGTCAAAAAGCCTAAAGCTCCGCCCAAAAGTGCTCCAGCGCCGGCGCCTGTGGCAGTCCCTTCCGGGGCTTTGCTGTGTTTTTCATAACTCAAGTCTCTTGATCCACTAATGTCCGGAAGAAGCATTGAGATATCGTTGGTGTTAAATCCTGCTTCACGCAGACAGTTCACCAAGCATTCTGCTTCGGCGGTAGTGGATACGAGGCACATTACTGCTTGTGACATGGCAATTCTCCCATAGTTTAGATTCTTCGCTTGTTAGGTGAGTTGTTGCCGGCAAAGGTTCCCTTCTCACTAAATTTAATAGAAAAGAAAGCTTATCTTCCGGAACTAACCTGAACGCATGCGCATCGTTACTTGATCGCAGACTGAATAAGGAGTTCGTATCCATGAATGTTTTTCATTATTTGAGCGAAGATCATAATGCCATTGCCAAACGCCTTGAAGAGACTACTGAAAATTACTCCAAATGGACGCGTGATCGCATATTTGAAGAGTCTAAACATATTTTGCAGTCCATAAAGGACCACTTTAAAAAGGAGCACTTGCTTGTAAACAATTTGAAAGATGAAAGCGGCATGCACAAAGTGCTGAGCACTCTCAACAATCAAGAAAAAGAACTCAATTCACAGATGGACAACCTGGTTATGATCCACGTCGACGAACCGGGATTTGAACAGGGGTTGGAATCAATTGCCGGCAGATTTGATGAACACTGCCGCTTCTGTGGCAAGACCTTTTTCCGCCGAATCAAAGAAAAATTGACTACCAAGGATCTGCAACAAGTACAGACTCAACTTGAAATGAAGGTCTTGAGCTGAGTTGGATATCCAATAGCCCACTAAATAGGTGCGCCTTAAAATTGTCAAGAAATTTGGGCCGCTGCCAGGGTGGTACTATATGGCTGCCGGCTTAATTGCTGGTGTTTTTTCTCTTTGCATGAATCGGGAGCGGCTTGTGGACAATTCACCGGTAGAAATTGGCGTTTTTGGCGGATCTGGATTTTATAAACTTTTCGACAAGGCGGAAGAAAGAGTCATTGAGACGCCTTATGGTGCGCCTAGCGACAAAATAGTAGTGGGAACATTGGCCGGCAAGCGTGTTGCGTTTCTTCCTCGGCACGGCTCCAGTCATCAATACCCGCCACACAAGGTCAATTTCAGAGCTAATCTCTGGGCTATGAAGTCCTTGGGGGTTACACGAATTATTGGTCCCTGTGCCGCCGGTTCGCTGCAAAAGCATGTTGAACCCGGACATTTCGTTGTTTGTGATCAATTTGTCGATAGAACCTCCGGAAGGGCTGACACGTTTTATGACGGCCCAATTGCCACACATGTTTCTTCAGCTGACCCATATTGTGGCGAAATGCGTAAACTGGCTATCCAAGCTTGCAAGGATGCAAGTATTACTGTTCATCCGCAAGGAACAGTCGTCGTAATCCAAGGACCACGGTTTTCCAGCAAGGCTGAATCGAAGTGGTTTACATCCATGGGCTGGGAAGTAATCAACATGACCCAGTATCCGGAAGCTCAATTGGCTCGCGAGCTGGAAATTTGTTACGTTAATGTTGCCCTTATTACTGATTATGATTCTGGTCTAGTTGGCGATGTCGAGCCTGTTTCCCACGCTGAAGTCGTGAAAGTATTCGAAGGTAATTTAGCTAAACTGCAGGCAATGCTTGTGAAGCTGATTGAAAAAATCCCTGAGAAGCGTAATGGTTGCGCTTGTGGCAAAGCCTTGGTTGGAGCCAGATTCGGATAACAAGCAACAGCGAGAACGCAGCATTGCGAC
>SBAT01000060.1 GCA_005240105.1 Chloroflexota bacterium | reverse complement strand
GCATTCTACGCATTGAATACGGATCTGGCAGAAGACCAATTCCAACGCCCAGGGAAATGAAGGTAATTGCCACAGGTAACGAATGCACCAAGACAACAGGCAAGAAACATAGTGCGGAAATCAACTGACATATCCAAATCATGTGCGAACGAGCCATGCGCATGCTGCCTGTCTTATTGTATAGATAATCAGACAAATAACCGGCTAGCAGAAGCAGGACAAATGCTGTTAACCAGGGTGCAATTAGAAAGACGCCTATCTGCTTCAGTTGCAGTCCATAGGTAGATTCAAGAAAACCTGGAAGCCATGTGAGAGCGAAGAACAGCAAATAACCAAAGGCAAAGAAGGCAATGTTGTTAGATAGAAGCGCCGGATTGAACAACATGTAAGCCCAAGTTGTTTCGCCCTTGGTCAATTTGTGTTTGCGAATTTCCTCATCCGACATATGTTCAGTAACTGTCTTACCTTGACGAATATACTGAAGTTCTGCCGTTGAAACAAAACGACTATTTTCCGGGTAGTCCTTAAACAAGGCAATAAATGCCACCACCCAAATGAGTCCTAGTCCCCCAAGGATATAGAACATCGTCTGCCAACCACAATTAATGATCAAGTGCGAGAGTAGAGGCGCTCCAATCACAGAAGCAAGAGGCACAGCGGCTAGTCCAATAGCTGTCGCACGCGCCCTTTCAGAAGCCGGCAGCCAATCGGCTACTACTCGTGTAAGCGCTGGAAAATTTGGACCTTCGGCAATACCAAGTCCCGTGCGCAAAATAAACAATACCCAAAAACCACTAGCCAGCCCCATGAGCGCAGTAACAGCGGACCAAAGAACAGCAGACAGCGACCACATTTTGCGTGCACCATAGAGATCGACAAGTATCCCACCTATTAGCGTCATGACCATATAGCCAATGCCAAAGGCAGCCGCTATCAAACCAAAATCAGCGTCGTTTAAACCAAACTCACGTTTGAGTGGTCCAATGGCGTAAGAAATAGCCGACCGGTCCAGATAATTGACAATGGTAATGAAAAACGCCAGAGCCACGACAACCCAGCGAAAGCTAGTCTTCGTGCTGGTTTTACTAGTTGAAACCGCCACGGTAGGCGAAAAATCTGTCATGCCAAAGACGCTACATATCCACAAATAAGCCAGCTGGACATACTACCACATGCAGACCCCTGTGTCACCCCGAAATACGTCGTCATCTTTCAGCAATGGGATGCGCAGTTGCTGTGGGACTGATTGGCAGCCAATGGAAGCTTTTGCCAATTGATTTAGCAGCTTCGTCAGGTTGATTCATCGGTGCTGCAACTTCAAAGCCAAAAGTACGCGGGCGTTCATCGGGTATTGCGTTCCGCCGAGCCGCCTTGGTTGCTTTCGAAGAGCTTGACGATACGCGTGGAATGTAGCCAAAAATATCAAGCTTCATTGAGTTTACCGGTAAATCCAGGTTGCCACTGCCCCAGAGGCGCATATCCGGACCATGGAAATGCATCTCATTAATTTGCACGTTTCCATCGTCTATCTTGAAAGTGCCATTGATATCCGTGAATGCTCCACTTGGATCACCGAAGGTTCTGAGCCAATTGTTGAGGCTGAAAACAGCGAACCCCTGGCGAAAAAGATAAGCATCGGCCAGTTTGTCGGAGAGCTTTCCGCATCGTTGCACAATGCCATTGGTTATAGTTAGCTGCCCCTCTCCGCTCAGATGCTTAATCATCTCCTCGCTACTCTTGCCATGGCTATCGAGATCGAGTTTGGCATCCAGCTGTCCGGTAACCTCTTTCGGAGAACCTACCATTTCATTCATCACTTCACTCATATCCATTTTGGACAAATCCGATTGTATGTGAAAGCCTGGCTGGGAGTTGCTATACCAGCCGTTCAGAGAGACAGTGCCACCAGCAACGGTGGCATGCCCATTTCGAATAACAACTTTAGAATTAGGACCTGCTCCTTCAATCAGGAAATCAACGTGTACATCTGTCGCTTTGAGCTTGCCGTAGCAGGCAGATGAGAGTAGCAACTGAGCATGGGCATTGACGTTGGCGTCCGGAGGCGGACTGCCGGTTAAAAACCACTTTGGTGCTCTGATTCTGCCACTAATCTCGTTTAGATTTAACTTTGGAATGCAAACCTGATTGAATTTGGCACCACCGCCGGTTATCAGCCTGCTAAGTGGCCCTCGAATACTAAAACCTCCCTGAACCGTCCCGGTTATTTTTTTTGCTTGATCCTCAGACTCAACTAAAGTAGCCAAGCTTGCTGCTGGTATTGGCTCCGGAAAACGTAACCGGCAATTTAAAACTGGCTCTCCACCTTCAGTACCCATAGGCCACATATACTTACCCTCGAGTGCCAACTTGTATTCTCCAATACTGAGGCTGCTTTCAGTTATGTCCACCGAACCGGGCTTAATCAACATTGATCCTGTGAGAGTTGCTATATCCAATTTCCGCGGTGAAATGTCCGGACCTGCAAGCAAAGACATTTCGCTGGAAATATCTTTGCTTGAAACAAATGTCACCGTAGTTAAATCCGTATTGCCCTTAGCTTTAACGCGAATCAAAATTGGTTTGAGAGCACTTATGG
>SBAT01000027.1 GCA_005240105.1 Chloroflexota bacterium | reverse complement strand
TTGGCTTGCTTGTCCATAAAGGGCGCTTGAATTTGTCAAAGGAACCACTTGTTTGGTTTGAAGAATTTGTTAGAAATTTCAGAGTGACCGTACTGGAAATGACGCCACAGATTGCAATCAATAGCAGTTTCCTCTCCGGCAATTTCCACGGCGATCCGGCAGACAGAATTATTGTCGCCACTGCCCTTGCCGGTGACGCGACGGTTCTTACAGCAGACAAAGAAATTCTAGCCTACGCCAAGAAAGGATTTGTCTATGCTATGGCGTGCTGAGTCACGGAAGCAGATGAAAGGACTTCACATGCCTTGGTCTATAGACATGAAAATCCCTTTTGTCGAGCGTAAATATTGTATTCACCTGATGTTCTTCTGCCGCTGCAACAATGCAAGCATCAACAAAGTCCATCGGTAAGTCATTGTATTTGTCTATTAACTCTTGAACGCGATCAAGGCTAACGTCCTCATAGAATTCAACACGCAGACTCTTGAGCAGTTTAAATGCTGCATCAATAGCAGATGGAACAGGAGCCAGGATATAAAACACTTCCATCAAAGCGTGAGGCACAGTAAAAATTGTCGTGGCGCGTGGAATTGATCGCAGCGCCTTCCAACATTCCTCATGCTTAGCATCACCTTGATCAGCCAAGGCAATAAGAGGACCGCTATCAATCAGAACGGCGCTTGGCTCTTTCAATTACTCTTTTCCTCAGAAGCTCTTTATTCGTAGACAAATCGGATCTTCCGGACCGGATCGGTTTAAAGCCCGAGGACTTCAAAACATCGTACCAGGTAACTTGTTTTTCCTTGGTCAGCTCAAGACAATACTTCTCCAGAGCTGTGCGAATTATTTCCGAACGACTCTTGCCGACACAATCACAAGCAGCTTGCACCAGTTTTTCCAATTCCGGACTCATTCGAAATGCAGTGGACATACGCACCTCCGGTGTTATACAACATTGTATAACACTCCTGGATTGAATGTCAACAACAATTGAAGGCATGTTAAAATATAGCTAGATTGGCTAGATTAATTGGGAGACGAGCAATGCAAGAGTGGAATCTGGCAGATGCCAAAAACCGATTTAGCGAACTGGTCAGTCTAGCTCTGACTCGTGGAGCACAGCGGGTGCGCCGTCGAAAAGATACGGTCGTCTTACTTTCAGAGGACGAATACCAACGACTGAAGGGTGCACGTCCGACTTTCAAAGATTATCTCTTGCAGGGTGAATCATTTGAAGGACTTGATTTGCAGAGGGCTCCTGGCTCCAGTCGGGACGTTGACCTGTGAAAGTATTGCTAGACACCTGCGTGCTGTCTGAGATACGCCGCCCAAAAGGCAGCGCGGTCGTTAAGTCTGCGGTCGCCCAGATGCCTGATGAGAGTTTATTTGTAAGTGTTCTGACTTTGGGAGAGATTGCTAAAGGCGTTGATCTTCTCTCTGCTGGCGCAAGGAAAAAATCGCTCAGTGCGTGGCTCACTGGCTTGGAGACCATGTTTGCTGATCGCATTCTCCCAGTTGATCGTGAAACCGCTCAAGTATGGGGATCAATGTGCGCACGTGCGCAGAAATCCGGAGTCACGATTCCAGCAATAGATGGGCTGCTGGCTGCGACGGCGCTACAGCACGGAATGCAAATAATGACTCGCAATACACGGCATTTCCGTGCGAGCGGAGTATTCGTCATAGATCCATTTAGTGACAAAAACTGATTGGAAAACCGTTATAATTCTGCCCGGAGGATGGTCATGACTAGATTTTTGATGAGAGTAGTGATGGTAGCTTACGCCCTGGCGTTTTTGATACCGACTGTCGCCGGTCTTTCATTTAAAGGCGACTGGCTAGCTGCCTTTTCCAGCTCGCTTGTATTTACTACCGTCTTCACGGCTATTGAGTGGCTACTGGGAGTCTTAGTCTTTGGCATTAATGTCAGCACCTTAGGCATCGGGGTAATCATAACCACCGGCTTAAAATTCCTGGTCAGCCTCCTGGCTCCAAGCGCTGCTTTATATGGAACAGCAAAGTTAATGCCGCAATTTATCGGACTCGGCGACCTTACGCCGAGCCTCTTAGCCGGCGGCTTGCTGCTCGGCAGCCTATTATTTGCCACGTCTAGCTCCAAGGGCAAGAAATAACCTCACCTTTGTCATCTCGACCGGAGCGCCGAAGGCGCGAAGTGGAGAGATCTTCCACAACTACACCATGTTCGTCGTTGCAAAGACGAACAAAGGATCCTCACGGAAGATCTCTCCACGCGCCGCCTGCGGCGGCTTGGTCGAGATGACAAAAAGGAAGGGGTCGGTCGAGATGACAAAAGGGGGTTCTGGGTATGAATATCTATAGTAAGCGCTGAAGTCAGGTACGGGAAGCATGAAGAAAAAGCCCCCGGCGGGTGCCACACTCATAGCCAGATTACGCGAAGCTCGCATCAAACGCGACGAGCAAGTGGCCGAGCGCACCAAGGGAAAACCGAGTGCGGCAAAAACAGGCAAAGCAGGAAAACCAGCTCGCGCCGCAAGCTCAGCCAATGTCACGGTATCCGAAGATGCAACATCGGACACGCTTCTAACGGTAGCGGAATCAACTCCTCCCAAGAGCACGTCGCTGACGATCTCCTCCCATCCCGAAAAAAACGTCGACTTGTTCCACCGGGAAATTTCCATCGAGGACTTACGTCCAGCCACTGACGACTACGAGCTTCTCACAGAAGAAATAAGATTAGCAGGACGCTTCGCTGCAGTCGGACTAATTGCTCAAGGTTTGCGTCTCTCGCGACTGAAAGACGACGAAATTTATGTCAGTCACTATCAAACTTTTGAAGAGTACTGCAGAAGCGAACACACAATGAGCGCAACCTACGCATACAGACTCATTCGTATTGCGGAAATGGCTGAGCGCCTTGCTGAAGAAGGCACCAAGATTACATCCGGTCGCATGCATGATGCGATGCCTGATCCGTTTGAAGTGATGCTTGGTCTCGGTCATCGCCATTTGCTCACACTACTTCCTCTGGAATTCGACACAGCTGAAGACTTGCTTGTACACGGCATTCCAATGATCGACGAGACCGGAAAAGCACACGGGCGAATTCCAATTGAAAAGGCTACAGAGCAGCAAATAAGAAAAGCACTTAAATACATCGCCCCCAAACAGCCAGCCATTAAACGAACCGACCAAAAGAAGAAATCCGGACCGGCATCGGTGCCCGTGCGCAATTTGTCGGATTTGATTGACCTTATAAATGAATGGGCCGCCTGGATAAAGAGTGGACCGCCCGAAGAGGCAATTGCTGATAAAGTGGGTACAGGGCGCGATTCAAGCCGCCTGGCGCAAAAGTTGCACACTGCCTGCGAGCGTTTAAGCAAAGCCTTGGAAGAGTCATCCTAATAAGACAATGCGAGAACACCAGATTGTCATCACGTTAAAGCCCGAACTGTTTGCTCAAATACAGCAAATGTCCAAAGCTGCCGGAGCAAAGTCCATGGGCATTTTCGTGCGCAAGACCCTTTTGGCGGCACTAGAAATAGAAGGGATTAAACCGACTTTGGGCGTACCCGCCAGCCAACCACCTACGGATGATCCATCCTTATTAGTAGATCTACAAAGAATGCATAGCGAACTAAGGGACCTTATCGCCGAGTCGCTAATGTCAGTTGAGCCGGAGTCCTTTGACCCATTAGCCGGATTAGTCTATGAGTCTTATGATGAAGCTGAAGAGATGCGGGAAGACGAAACAGAGGAGACACCGCTGTCAAAAGAGGAGCCGGTTATTTCCTCTATAAAGGTAAAGGACCCATTAGATGAATTGCTGGATGAAAAATTGAAGACTCGGCTGGAGTCATATTTAGAGGATAAGAAAAGAAGACCCAAGGTTTCCACTACCAGCAAAGAGCCCAAACCAGAGCCAGTTTCACAATCAATTCCAGATCCGGATGAAACGCCCCCAGAAGAAGAAACAAAAACCGTCAAACCCAAGCCCACTGCGCCTCGCAGCATCCCGCCCGACCCGCTGCCGAGAGTAGATAAAACAGGTTTCTCCGGAAAATCAGCCCCTATCAGTGGGAATCCTCCCCCAAAAAAGCCGAAATATTAAATCGAGAAAGTTGTTAGGGGGTATATATAAGCGTAGGATGCTCAAGTCCAATAAGTGAAATTCACTGGCTGGCGCGAGACAATCAAATTTAGAAGTATGGTAGTTTTAAAATACAAACAAATAGGATGGGTATGAAAATGGCTGAATCATTTAAACCAGAAGACTCAGAGAAGAAGGCTCTAAAACCAGGAGAGCAAGCTGGGATGACCAATGCTGCGGAGCAGTCGACAATTGATCAGCATGCCAAAAGCATACGCCAAGAAACAACTACTTTCGCAGCCGCAGCAACTGAAAACACAGCGAAAGTGCAGAGCAAACAACTGCCCGCCGAAGAGTCGGCGCGACAACTCGCTGAGATGCTTGAAAAACAAATAGCCTCATACTCCAAGATAACAGACCGCAAAGAATGGGATGACCGTCATGCCGCTGTTAAGCAAGTTATTGCAAACATCGAGAAAGAGATTACAGTCTACCCGACGTAATACGGTATCAATGTAAATCTAAAACAAAAGCTTGCCTCAGGGCAGGCTTTTGTTTTTTTGTGGCCCCCCTTTTTGTCATTCTGAGTTTTTCACTTTTTGTCATCTCGACCGACTTTTTACTTTGTCATCTCGACCGACCGAAGGGAGTGGAGAGATCTTCCGCAAGGAAACTTGTTCGTCTTCGTCACTGAGAACCAACGAATCTCTGGGGAAGATTTCTCCACTACGCAGCTAACGCTGCTTCGGTCGAAATGACAAAGTTTCGCCGGACCTAACTAGTGAATCTACGCTATCACGAAGACACACTTCCCCGTATGATCTAACACGACACATAATTGGTACACGTATGACCATCGACACCGTCGCAATTAGAAATTCCGTCGAGCAAAGGCGTCACAGGAAGACTACCGACCCGACCTTCATGGTGCGGTCCTACTGTCCTATGTACCTGTTGGCCAAAGATATGACAGCGCCGGCGGAAACAGGCGAAACCGTGCATCCCATACGCGTATTCAAAATCGCCAGCGACGATGATTTCAAAGCATTCCAACACGTCATCATCCCGGCATTCAGAGAACTCGAATGGGATGAATATGATGTAAGACAAGCCGAGCGTCAATTTATTGAATCGGCCAACTTCGAATTGAAGCCGGAAGATCACACCTTACTCTTGTCTTATTATCGCGGCGAAGTTGCCCACGAAGTAATTGCACCGCTTTTAGAAACAATGAGCGAATCACAAGCTGAGAAGATTCTTGTCCCGTATCGCAAGAAAGCTTGTCGAGTATTTTCCGCCGTTAAACAAGAAGAAGGTTGGCTAGTCGAGAAAAAACCAGAAGGCAGCGTTCACCAGAATGTGGCACAGAACGACTATCGTTCTATTGAGCGCAAATACAAAGCCATTCCGGACAATGTCATTGACCACAGTGTCTTTAAAGATTTGCTGTCTCATGTCATTCACATGACGAAGGAATCCAGACCGTCGGCCAAGTCCATGCAAATGACTGCCTGGATGATGTCCTGTTACACGTGGACAAACGGTCCAACCACAAATTCACCCGAGGGCACTCACCAGGACGGCGCCGACTTCATCGTCTCCGCATATGTCATAGAACGCACCAACGTCGTCGGCGGCTCAAGTCGCATTTTCCACGGCAGCGACTTGAAAAACCCGATCATGAAATTCTTGTTGAGCCCCGGCGAAGGACTCTTCCAGGCAGACGCCTGCTCACCTCTTTGGCACGACGTCACCCACATCGAGATAGCCGACGAGCGACAGCCCTTCGGCGTACGCAGCCTCATCGGCTTCGACGTCTGGGTGACGGAGTAAGCGAGTCCCTTTTTACTTTGTCATCTCGACCAAGCCGCGCTTTGCGCGGCGCGTGG
>SBAT01000271.1 GCA_005240105.1 Chloroflexota bacterium | reverse complement strand
TGTTCCGGCTAGTGATAACTTAACAGGCATGCTTTGAACGGTAGCTACAGCTTCAGTCAAACTTAGTCTCGCCAACTCCCCATCGGCAAGCACCAATTTCATTGGAAACTGCTGCAGGCAGAAGACCCACGGCAGCAATCGTAGCTGTCATAAGGACAGGACGCATTCTGGTCAATGCCCCTTGAGAAACAGCTTTTTCAACAGGCAAACCCTCATGCCTGAGCTCATTAACAAAAGAAACCAGTAAAATCCCATTTTTAACAGCCAAGCCGAATAAAGCAATGAGCCCAACACCGGCAGCGATTGAAAAATATGTGCCTGTTAGGTGCAAGGCAAGAACAGCACCAATTGCTGCCAATGGCACCACGGCAAATATAACCAATGCCCCGCCCAGAGTGCCTGATGCTAAGTACAAGATAGTGACGATGACAGCCAATGTAACCGGTAAAACAACCGCCAATTGATGGGTGGCTTCCTTCTGACGCTGAAACTCCCCGCTCCACTGCACTCTATAACCGGGCGGAAGCTGAATTTGCTTCGTCACACGTGCTTGTGCATCGGACACCGATGTAGCTAAATCTCGACCGCGTACATTGGCTCTGATTGTAGCCATTCGTGATCCTGCTTCGCGCCATATTTGTGTCGCACCGTTGACCTGCTTAAGTGACGCCAACTGGGATAACGGTATCCTCTGTCCTGAAGGCGTATCGACAAGGACATCAGCCAGCGCCTCTTGCGTGGATCTATAAGGGGCAGCAAATCTAACCATAACATCGTGACGTCTTTCACCCTCGATGACCTTAGTGGCAGACCTGCCGGCAATGGCAATTTCAACAAGCTCTCTGAGATCTTGTTCGTTAAGACCATAACGGGCCGCAGCCACCCGATTGATATCAATTACAAATTGCGGCTGACCTAGCAAAGGATCAACAATTACATCCACGATTCCTGGCGTGCCGGCCATTGTATGACCAATTTGATTGGCTAGTTTTTCCAGCTCGGCCAAGTCCGATCCACCAATTTTCGCAACCAAAGAACCCTGTACTCCGGATAAAGCTTCATCAAGGGTGGTTTGTATATATTGAGTAAAGTAGTAACCAACTCCAGGAATAGTTTCTAATTCCTGACGCATGGACTTTATAAGTTTCTCTTTGTCCTCATGAAATTGGCTACGCCATTTTTTAGCCGGCAAAAGATCCACATAATATTCTTGATCAGCAAAACGAGCCGGATCTGTTCCGTCATCAGGTCCGCCAACTTGTGAAAGTATTTGCTTTACTTCCGGAAATTTCAACAGCACTTGGCGCACTTGCCGAGCAACCTTCACCGATTCGTCAAGAGTGACACTGCCCGGCTTTACCGTTGCCCGCAACCAAATATTCCCCTCTTCAAGATGTGGAAGAAACTCACTGCCCAAATTCATGAAAAGCAGCATGGACATACCAATAGTTAAAATAGCTACGACAATCACCATTGCTGGATGGCTAAGTGACCAGCGCAGCGATGGTTCATACAACTTGCGCGCTCCTACTATTAATGGGCTCTGTTTCTCCTTCAAAGGTTTCTTGCTGAGAAATAGCGAACATAAAACTGGTACTAGGGCTAGAGCAATTAATCCGGCGCCCACTAGAGCAGTCACCATAGTTATAGCCAGCGGACGGAAGAGCTTGCCTTCTACTCCACCGAAGGTAAAAATTGGCATGAAGGTGGCAATGATAACAATGATTCCAAAAACTATCGGTCCACCTACCTCGCGCGATGACTCCGTGAGAAGCAAAAGACGTTCTTGCACGCTCATGTCCCGACCTTCATTGGAAAGACGACGAATGATGTTTTCGGTCATTACGACTGCGCTATCGACAAGAATGCCAAAGTCAATAGCGCCTAGACTGAGCAAGTTAGCAGGAACACTTAAAAGGCTCAGACAAATAAAGGCAATCAGCATCGATATAGGAATAACAGATGCTGCTATAAGTGCCGAGCGGATATCCACAAGAAAAACAGCAAGAAGAATTACTACTAGGGTAATACCGGCACCAATATTAAAACCAACGGTCCCCAGAGTTTGCCTCATCAACTGATCACGATCATATAGTGGGTTCAATTTCACGCCGGCAGGCAGACGCGATATTATGTCCGGCAATCGCTCTTTCAAGGATTTAAGAACCTGGGACGGGTTCTCGCCCCTGCGCAGCAAAATTATGCCTTCGACTACTTCGTCTTGGTGGTCCTTGCCGACCTGTCCGCGGCGCACCATTGGGCCAATGACGACAGAAGCAACGTCTTTGACTCGTGTAACCGTGCCCTGAGCATCTGCTTTGATTACCACATTGCCAATATCATCTTCATTTTTGAGCAAGCCCAACTCACGCACAATAAGTGCATTACCGTTTTGCTCGATGAAACCACCACCCGTTGTTCCATTTGATTCCTCAATGGACTTAAACACCTGCTCAAGAGTGATATCAAAGGCGCGCAGCCTAGACGGATCAAGATTAACTTGATATGTCTTAGTAGGACCGCCCTCGCTAACTACGCCTATAACTCCGGGAACCTGCCGAAATAACTTTTCCAATTCCCACTGCTGAATAGAACGCAAGCCCATTGCTGAGTAATATGGACTGCTCAAATAATATCGATAGATTTCGCGCAAAGACCCAACATCCGGCTCTAAATGCGGTTCAACTCCTTCTGGCAAATCTGCCTGATGAATGCGTTCCAGCACTTGTTGACGCGCTAATGCAGTTTGAGTGTTGTCGGTGAAGGTAGATATCACTACAGAAAGTCCGTAAAGCGACAACGACCGTAAAGCCGTTTGTCCAGGAATGCCGTTAATTTCCTTTTCCAGCGGTATCGTTATCAAACGTTCAACTTCTTCGGCTCCTTTTCCCGGAACGAGGGTAATTACCCTCACCTGAGGATTGGCCAATTCAGGATAAGCTTCAATTGGTAAAGTTCGCCAAGCTATGATCCCTGCAAAAATGACCAAAAGCGTTGCCGCCAAAGTAATAAACTTGGCCTTCAGCGCCCCAGTAATAAACTTATCAATCAGGGAATGCATCTATCACTCTCACTATCCATGAGACGTCCGCTCTGCTTCCGGCTGATTGAAGAGCTCATACAATGCCGGCAATACAACCAGCGTTAAAACTGTGGCGGAAATAAGCCCGCCCAAAACTACTGTCGCTAGCGGTCTTTGAATTTCAGCACCGGTTCCACCGGAAAGAACTTTTGGTATAAGACCCATAATTGCAACAAGTGCAGTCATCAACACCGGGCGAAGACGAACATGTGCGCCATCCAAGACTGCTTCCTGTACAGGATATCCATGCTTCTGCAATTGCATAATATAGCTAACTAGAATCACACCGTTTTGTACAGCCACACCAAATAAAGCAATGAAGCCAATTACAGCCGGTACAGATAAAACCTGCCGTGTGATGAACAATGCCAATATTCCGCCAATTAGCGAAAACGGCACGACGAGCATTATCAATCCCGCGTTCTTCAAGGAGTTGAATGTCACGAACAGAAGAATGAAGATCAATAAAAGCACGATAGGTACAACAATGCACAAGCGGGACATTGCCCTTTGTTGGTTTTCAAATTGTCCGCCCCAGACAATATAATATCCTTTCGGCAATTGTATTTCCTGGTTTACCTTGCTCTGAGCTTCTGCCACAAAACTGCCCAGATCTCTGCCGCGCACATTGGCCAAAACAGCTGTACGACGTTGTCCATCCTCACGGTTGAGCATTACCAATCCACGATCCAATTGAAAATCCGCCAACTGCTTTAACGGCACCCTTCCACCATCAGGAGTGTCTACAAGGATCGCCTGAATCGCCTCGATGTTATCGCGATAATCAAATGGGAACCTAACCAGCAAACCAAAGCGCTTGGTACCTTCCACTACCTGAGTGACAACTTCACCGGCAACCGCTGATTCAATAATTGTCTGAATATCCGAGACATTGATACCATAGCGGGCAATCTCATCGCGCTTGATTTTTATGTTCAGTTGAGGCAGACCAAGGATATGCTCTCGCTGCATATCAGCAGCACCTCTTACTTTAGATACGACGTTTTGTACCTTACCGGCAATACTATCGATGACGTAAACATCATCACCGAAAATCTTGATCCCCAGATCCGCCTTGATGCCGGCAATCAAGTCATCAATCATATCGGCAATCGGTTGGGAAAAGCTATAGACAAGCCCAGGTATCTTATCTAATTCCGCAGCCATCTTATTCACCAACTCTTCCTTGTTATGAGTTGTTGTCCACTGCGATTTCGGCTTTAGCCCTATATAAACATCAGCATTGTCCACGCCTTCCAGATCGGAACCCATTCCAGAACGTCCAATACGCGACACAACATCAGTCGCCTCTGGAAAGCGCTTGATCATGCTTTCCACAATGCTTGCTATACGACGCGACTCCGTATGCGAAACACTGGAAGACAATTTGGTCCTTAAAAGAATTGGTCCTTCATCAAGAGTAGGCACAAATTCAGAACCTAAAAACGGCACAAGTAATAAACTGCCAATAAGAGCAAGGACAGCAATCATCACCGTCTTTTGAGGATTTCGCAAAGCGGACTTCAGCACCGGAGTATAAAAATGCTTGGCATAAGTCAGCACCAGACTGTGGCGTTCAACAAGCGGTTTCTTCATGGCCCAGAAGCACAACACTGGAATAATCGTTAACGAAACAATCAAAGCTCCGGAAATGGCATAAATAAAGGAAAGTGCAAGCGGATGGAACATCTTTCCTTCCACCCCTTCAAGCGTGAACAGCGGAATATAGACGGAAATTATGATTCCGATAGCAAAGAAAATAGGTCTGCCGACTTCTTTGGCTCCCTCCAATATGACTCGCCAGGTGTCAATTTTCTTACCTTGATGAGTACGGCTCGCCTCGGCTAAATGCCTGTAAATGTTCTCCACCATCACCACGCCTGAGTCGACAATCACACCAAAATCAACTGCGCCCAGAGTCATCAAATTCGCCGACAGTCCCGTAAATTTCATGAGAATGAAACTGAAGAGCAACGACAATGGGATGATCGCACAAACAATTAGCGCACTGCGGATATGCAACAACATGGCCATCAACACAACAACAACAAGACCACTGCTGTATATAAGTATTTCCTTGACGGTATCGATAGTCTGATTAACCAGCTCTGATTGATCGTAGTAGGACTTAATCGTGACACCATCCGGCAAGTCTTTCTGGATCTTGGCAATTTCCTTGCGAATAGCTTCCACCGCCGCCTTGGTATTGGCACCCTTGCGGATCTGGACTATCCCAGTTACCACTTCGCCTTTGCCGTCCATTGAGGACGAACCACGACGGAAAGCCGAGCCGACTACAATCTCGGCCACATTGGATACCTTAATTGGCGTACCGCCGACTGACTTGAGCACGATATTGCCGATATCAGATTCCTTTTTTATACGTCCCAAGCCCCGGATGATAATTTCTTCGCCACCCTGCTCAATAAAGTTACCGCCGGCGTTCGAATTATTTTCCGCCAGCGCATGGATCAAATCAGCAACCGTAAGTCCATAGCCACGCAGTTTGGCCGGCGACACCAGCACCTGATACTGCTTAACAAAACCCCCATATGAAACCACATTACCTACACCCCTGACAGCGCGCAAGCGACGGGCAACCTGCCAATCCTGAATCGTTCGCAAGTCGGTCAGATCATAACGATCAGACGACAAGTAATACATAAAGACGTTGCTGAAACTGGTCAATACCGGTCCCAAAACCGGCTTAATATCGCCTTCCGGCAAATTGAAATTCATTTGGTTGACGCGCTCATAAACAAGCTGGCGGCAAAAATAGACATCAGCATCGTCATCAAAAATTGCAGTCACGACAGACAATCCAAAGCTGGAGTTTGAACGAATTTGTTTTATCTTCGGCAGTCCGTTCAATGAAGTCTCAATTGGAAACGTCACCAACGTCTCTACTTCTTCAGTAGCCATGCGCTCAGGTTCGGTTATTACCTGTACCTGCACGTTGCTAACGTCAGGAAAGGAATCTATAGGTAGCTGATAAATGGCCCAGACACCAAAGACAATTAAACAGAGTGTTGCGAAAGCTATTAATAATCGTTGCGTTAGAGCAAAGGTAATTATTTTGTCTAGCATTTCAACTGCCTAGTGCCGGTAGGTAAGTTCAGTCTTGAGCATCAAGCTACCCTGAGTGGCAACCTTCTCACCTGGCGCCAACCCAGACAAAACTTCAACATATTCTTCACTCTCACGCCCTGTCTTAACTGCCCTTTCCTGATAGCCACCGGGCACTTGAGCATAAACAACTTTGTTGCCGTCCCGTTCTTGGATAGCCGACTTGGGACAAGCAAGCATTTCAGCAGCTTCCCCTTCGATGTCGATTTCAGCAAACATGTTGGACCGCAACCGACCATCAAGGTTGACCAACCTGGCACGAATTTTGACTGTACGTGTTTCCGGATCGACGACCTGACTTATGTAATTGATCCGGCCAAGAAAAACTTCTTTAGGGTAGCTGGCTATTTTTACCTGCACCAAACTACCAACTCTTACTCTAGAAAGATCAATTTCCGGCAAATCAGCTGCCACAACTACAGAGGAAAGATTGGTAACTGTAAATGCTTCCTTCTCCGGACTTATGACTTCACCAACAGCGACGTCTATGTTTGTCACTATTCCATCTGCCGGTGAAACCAATGGCACAAGCACCTGCATCTTGCCGAACCTAATTACCTCTTCCACCATGTGGTGAGGTACGCCCAGAAAAACCAGTCTCTGCTTCAATGTATTCAAATGCTGTTCGGCACGCTTTGACTCAGCTCGTGCCACATCAACATCACGACGCATCATCGCTCTATTGGCAAAAAGCCTTTCCTCTCTCTGCAGGCTCTGTTGAGCTTGCGCAAACTCCGCAGTGGCATTATCAAAACTAGCTTTAGATCGCATAAAATCTTTAGTCGAGGCAATTTTTTCCTGGTGCAACTGCTCCTGTCGCCGATATTCAGACTCTTGTAACTCCAAACGCGTTTTAGCCTGATTAAAGTCTGACTTGGCTTGAATTAATGCCGCTGGTCGCTGTATCTGCTCCTCGTAAATTTGCATCTCGCGCCGCTCATGGGCTTTCGATATCTCAAGCTTGGATTTGGCTTCGATTAACTCCGCCTGCAAGTCACCAATTTCCCTACTATCAATAGTGGCGAGCGTATGGCCTGGCTTAACTTGCTGTCCTAAGGTAACGTCCACTTTGATTACACGCCCATTGAACCGGGTGTTGACATCAACCTCTTTGCCAACCTCAGGCTTAATTTGTCCGGTAATACGCAAGGTAAGGGCAACATTGCGCCGCTCAATAGCCTCGTCCCTAATGGCAATCTCATTGGCAACCTCTTTGTTGACTTCAATGAAATTCTCGATTTGTTTGTCAGCCTTATCCTCATCATGGTGGGTCTGCAAGCTAAAGGCGGCAGCAATTATCCAAGCCACAACACCAAGAACAATCAGACCAGCTGACAAAGCAATGGCATTTTTTTTGTACGCTTGAAACATTAAACGAGATTCCCCAGCCACAGACACCATGCGCCACCAGGCAATTTCTAGTCTAACCTGTTATCACACCGTTTGGTCAATATACCCAGCTAGCGTGACATATAGGAAACAGCAGAGTTACTGATAACCTAGCGCAGCCACGAGAAAACTCCTCTGCCAGATCGCCTGTACAATAACCGACCATGCGCTTGGATAAATGGCTCAAAGTCTCCCGTTTAATAAAACGCCGCACCGTCGCCCAGATGGCATGCGACCAGGGGCGTGTATTTGTTAACGACAGACCGGCTAAGCCGGCACTTGAGCTAAAGCCGGAGGACAAAGTCCACCTGGAGTTGGGCAGGCGGGCTCTGACTGTCGAAGTAATAATGGTGCCGCAGGGGGCAGTTTCGGCACAGGATGCTTCCGCACTCTACAAAGTGATGGAAGAGATTAGGCGAAACAGCGAGGGCTTGGATTTACCCGATTTTGAGTAATCACGCCGGTGATTGAACCTACGCGGAAGATCTCTCCACTCGCTAGCGCTCGGTCGAGATGACAAAGGGGTTATTC
>SBAT01000329.1 GCA_005240105.1 Chloroflexota bacterium | reverse complement strand
TTTGTCCAGCAAACCATTAGCGATGTCTCGCGTCTTGTCTATATATTTTCCGCAAATCACAGGCACATTGTAAGCGTACGGCTCCAGCAGACTATGACCACCAATTGGCACTAGAGTTCCACCGACAAAGGCCACCGTTGCCACGCAATAGTATTTGGAAAGGAGTCCGATTGTGTCGAGGATGAACACGTCGTTGTCCGATTCAAACCCTTCGCCACGCGAATACAAACGAGGATTAAGTCCCATAGATTTAACTAGAGATACTACCGACTCAAAACGCTCGGGATGTCTGGGCACAAGGATCAGACGCGTGCGCACAAAACTTGGATCCCAGCTTCTCTCCGTAATCAATCGTTTATACACACTAAGAAGAACGGATTCTTCACCTTCATGTGTTGAACCACCTATTATTACAGCGTCGCCTTCACTCAAATTGAGTTTCTTGGCTATTTCTGCCTTAGCGGCTGCATCTACCGGGTTCAAACCATCGACTTTCAAGTTACCTGGACACGATCCATCTATTTCACTACCAGCAAGTGAGCGATAACGCTCCAAATTCTTTGGCGATTGGGCGGAGATATAACTGAAGTTGCGAATGACAGGTCCGAAGAAGAATTCAAGTTTCTTGTATGTCTTAAATGAGCGCGGCGAAATACAACCATTGATTACAACAACAGGGATGTTTCGTTTAGCGCATTCGTGCATAAAACCAGGCCAAATCTCAGTTTCAACAATGGCCACCAAGCTTGGATTAATGACCTTGAGCCAGTTATTTAAGGCAAAGGGTAAATCGAGCGGGAAGTAAAAGACGGTTGCCCATTCACCTATCTTTTCCTTAGCCTGTTGTTGTCCGGTAGCTGTCGCAGTCGAGACCACCACCGGCAGATCGTGATGTGTTTCATGAAAGAGTTTTATCAACGGAAGCGCAGCATTGAACTCGCCTACAGATACACAATGGAACCAAACTGGTTTCTTATTAAACGGGCCAATGCCCTCGGGCACGCAACCAAACTTTTGCGCCAGTCCTTTTCTTGTTTTCGGTATGAGCAAGAGAAACGGCCCGGCAAATACCAGAACCAAAATAACAACCAAGTAGTAAATTATCACACTAGTTTCCTTTTCTCATACAAAATCATACGCGTCGACATCTATTGCCAGACTTACTTTCTTATCCACCTTCTTCGCCTGCAAGAAGGAGACAATCAAAGCCCGGCCAGATTCACCCATCAAGTTTTTCACAATCAACTGATAACGGTAGTTCTGCTTCAATCGTTCAATCAGACAAGGAGTTGGACCAAGTACTTTTATTGAACTATCCGAAACAAGATCCTCGAGATACTTGGACAATTCTTCAACCAGCTCATCGGCAAACGCTTCTACAGTTGTTAGGTCTTCACCGCTTATTACCAGGCGAACTAATTGAGAAAATGGTGGGTATTCGAGTTCCTTGCGTGAGGTAAGCTCCTCGGCAACGAAAGCATCGTAGTCGTGTTCCTTCGCCCAATTCAAGGCCGGCATTTCCGGATTGTATGTCTGCATGACTACCGAACCTGGATGCTGACCGCGCCCGGCACGACCAGCAACCTGCGTCAAAAGCTGAAACCCTCTTTCAATACTTCTGTAGTCAGGCAAGTTAAACGCCGCATCAGCTGAAAGGACACCAACTAGTGTGACATTGGCAATATCCAATCCCTTTGCCACCATTTGCGTCCCAATCAATATATCCGCTTCGCCACGAGCAAACTGTTTCAGTATGGACTCGAAAGCGCCTCGCTTTTGCGTAATATCACTGTCCAAGCGCAAAAGACGAGCTTCAGGAAATAGCTCATGCAATTCCTGTTCAACTCTTTGAGTGCCAAGACCGTATTCTCTTAAAAATGGAGCCTGACAGGATGAGCATGTTTGTTTGAATCCGGCTGTCAGTCCACAGTGGTGGCAAGCCAAGTACCCTTGTTCCAAATTCTCCAATTTCTGTAAGTGCTGTCTCTGGTGCAGGACCATGGACACGGAACAATTGCGACACTTAACCACTTCACCACAAGCCTGGCATTGAACATAACTGGCATAACCACGCCTATTTATCAATAGGATTGCCTGCTGTTTAAGCTCAAGGCAACCGGCGATTGCATCTTCCAGAGCGCGCGAAAAAATGCTTCTGTTGCCTTCGGCAGCTTCCTGACGCATATCGACTAATTCAACTTCAGGCATTACCTGTTTGTGCACGCGCTCGGGAAGTAGAAGCACGCGGTTGTTTTCTTTCGCATTGAAGTATGTTGAAACATCAGGCGTAGCACTGCCTAAAAGAAGCATTGCCTGCAAACGCCTGGACTTTTCCAAAGCAACTTGTTTGGCATTATATCGAGGAGAAGGACTAGATTGCTTGTAACTGCCGTCGTGTTCCTCATCGAGAATAATTAGTCCCAATTCTGGCATGTTTGCCAGAATTGCCGAACGCGCACCCAACAAAACCCGCACCGTACCAGCTCTAAGTCGCTGCCACGTGTCATAACGCTCGCCCGGGCTCAAAGCACTGTGCCAGATAGCCACCTTCTCGCCAAACCGTGACTTCAAGCGCTCAGCCAATTGCGGCGTCAGACTTATTTCCGGCACTAGAAGCATTG
>SBAT01000381.1 GCA_005240105.1 Chloroflexota bacterium | reverse complement strand
CCATCGAGATGAAAAAGGAAATCGAAGAGTCCACCAGAAAAGATCTTGCTGATCTGTCCGTCCGCATCGAGCATGAAATTGCTCAAGAACGCCAATTGGCAATTACCGAATTGAGAGCGGCTGCGGCCAAAATAGCTATCGATTTGACCAGGGAGACATTGCCGAAAGCAATCAATTCCGGAACCAAGGGCAAATTGCTCAACGACTTTGTCGATCAGATTGAGTCGATGGGTGGCGCCAGACCCAAAGTTCTGGCCGAGAAGTAAGGGAGTTCACCATGAAGTCCGAACATAGGAACGTTGCTGAAAGATACGCTAAAGCTGTTTTGGAACTGGCTCAATCTGCCGGTGGCGATCTTGACGAAAAGGTTCTTGCCGACATCTCAGCAGTCAATAAAGTTATTGGCGAAACAAGCGATCTGTCGACCGTTCTTGCTCACCCCGGAATTACCGGCGTTGAGAAAAAGAAGATGATTGTCGAAATGTTCAAAAAGCATGTGCAAGAAAGCACATTGCGTTTGCTGGAGCTTTTGATTGATAAGCGCCGTTTTGAACTGCTCCCGTTAATCGAAAGCGAATATCGCAATCTATTATTCGCTAGCAAGAACATTGTTACAGCCACTCTTACCAGTGCTGAACAACTTGATGATGCAACTGTTGCAGGCATCAAGAAGAAAATTGGCGACAAGCTCGGCAAGAAGCTCGAACTTGACGTCCAGGTGGACAAAGCCCTCATGGGAGGTGCTGTGCTCCGGGTTGGCGATGAAGTAATTGATGGCAGCCTGCTCGGCAAGCTGCAGTCTCTCGAAAAAGTTTTAGTCTCCGTTTAAACCGATAATTTAAGCAACACTTAGAGGATATTGAAATGGCAATCAGACCAGACGAAATCACTTCCGTATTAAAGACACAATTAGAGCAGTACCGTGCTGCATTGAATGTCACCAACGTAGGAAGCGTTATCCAGGTAGGCGATGGTATCGCCCGTATCTTCGGCATGGAAAAGGCAATGGCCGGTGAACTCGTTGAGTTCGCTGATGAAGAGAAGACCATGGGAATGGTTTTGAACCTTGAAGAAGACAACGTCGGTGTTGTAATTCTTGACGAAGGCAAAAAGCTTCAAGAAGGTATGGCAGTCAAGACGACAGGTCGTATCGCTTCTTGCCCAGTCGGTGAAGCCCTGCTCGGTCGTGTAGTCGACCCGCTAGGCGTACCGCTGGACGGCAAAGGTCCTATTCAAGCTACTGAATTCCGTCCAATCGAATTCAAGGCTCCTGGTATCGTCAGCCGTCAGTCGGTATGCGAACCATTGATGACCGGTATCACAGCTATCGACGGCATGATTCCAATCGGTCGTGGTCAGCGTGAACTTATCATCGGCGACCGTCAAACCGGCAAAACTGCTATCGCTGTTGACACTATCATCAACCAAAAGAATCAGCCAAACCGCCCAATCTGTATTTATGTAGCTATCGGACAAAAAGATTCCAACGTAGCTCGTTTGCAGAAGATTCTGGAAGAGACCGGTGCAATGGAATATTCCATTATCGTTAACGCACCAGCTACAGCTTCTGCAGCCATGCAATTCTTGGCACCATATGCCGGAGCTGCCATGGGCGAGTACTTCATGTTCAAAGGACAGCACGCGCTTAACGTGTACGATGACTTATCGAGACACGCTCAAGCCTACCGTGCAATGAGCTTGCTGCTCCGCCGTCCGCCAGGTCGTGAAGCTTATCCTGGAGACGTGTTCTATCTCCACAGCCGCTTGCTAGAGCGCGCCAGCAAATTGAGCGAGAAGCTTGGTGGTGGATCACTCACAGCTTTGCCAATTATCGAAACACAAGCTGGTGACGTATCCGCATATATTCCGACCAACGTGATTTCAATCACAGACGGTCAGATATTCCTGGAAACAGACTTGTTCTACGCCGGTGTCCGTCCAGCTATTAACGCTGGTATCTCGGTATCCCGTGTAGGCGGCGCTGCTCAAACCAAAGCCATGAAGTTGGTTGCCGGTAAGTTGCGTCTTGACCTTGCCCAATTCCGTGAACTGGAAGCATTCGCTCAATTCGCCTCCGACTTGGACAAAGCAACACAAGATCAAATCCGCCGCGGTCAGAAGTTGATTGAAGTTCTCAAACAGCCTCAGTATCAACCACTGTCCTTGGCTCAACAGGTGTCCATCATCTTCGCTGCCAACAAAGGTGTGTTGGATGATGTAGAAGGCAAAGACATCGGTAAGTTCAAGACAGAGTGGTTCAAGTACCTCTCCGCTCAAGGTAAGGAAGTTGAAGCCAAATTGAACTCTGGCAGCAAACCAACCGAGCAAGAAGAGAAAGCCCTTCACGATCAACTCGTGAAGTTCAAGGACAACTTCTTCAAGGCATAAGGAAGGAACGCATTAAACCATGGCAAACTTAAAGGCGATTCGCCGGCGCATTAAGAGCGTTCAGTCCACGCAGAAAATCACCAAAGCCATGAAGATGGTGGCTGCGGCAAAAGTCCGTCGTGCCCAGGCACGCGTGCTAGCCGCCCGTCCATTTACACAGCGAGTCGTGAAAATGCTCAGAGAAGTGGTGCGCGACACCGCTGCTTTTGACGTGCAGGACCTGCCGCTTTTACACCGCCGCGACGTTAAGTCAGTCGGTCTTTTGATCATCTCTTCTGATCGCGGTCTGTGCGGTTCTTACAACACAACCATTTTCAGAAAAGCATTGGACCGTATCCAAGTCCTGCAAAAAGAAGGCAAGGAAGTCAAACTTATTCTTGTTGGTATGAAAGCAGTGCTTTTCTTCCGCAATATCAAAGTTGAGAAGTTGAAGACCTACACGTTGCTGCCGGCTATTCCATCAGTGGAAGAGGCAAAACTTATTGCTGACCAGGCTGGTGAAATGTTCGTAAAGGGCACTGTTGATGCGGTTGAAATTCTGGGAACTGACTTTATTTCCATGCTGCGTTCGGAAGTGATCAATACAAAGTTCTTACCAGTTGAAATGCCACCGGCGGAAGAGCATGTGGCTCTACAGCCGGAAATGCTTTTTGAGCCAACCGTTCAGGAAGTGTTGCAGCTTCAGTTATTGCCGAAATACATCGAGAACGTCATCTACCAGGCACTGCTTGAAGCCTCAGCTTCTGAACTTGCCGCCCGTATGACCGCCATGAGCAACGCCTCAACCAACGCTCAAGACCTGATCAACTCGCTGACCCTTGTCTACAACAAGGCTCGTCAAGCAAGCATCACGCAGGAACTCCTTGAAATCGTAGCCGGCGCCGAAGCGCTTAAGGGTTAAGAACACTTTTTAGTGTCGCACGGCTCTTTTGTCACGTCCAAAGCACCGTAGTGAGCGCTTCATCGAAGTAGTGCTTGAAGTCCTCGTACTCCTTGACTGGTGCCAGGAAGTGCAGCTCCTGCACTACGTGCGTCGTGGGGTTAGCCAGGATAAAGATACCTACGTCGTATAAGTTGGAACCTTTCCACGTGCCTTCAAACCGCAGTACATCGCGGCCGTTGAGTTCTTCAGTTCTTGCGACGGCTAAATCAAAGTCTTCCGGCTCGGTGTCTTCGTAGAGCATCAACTCCAGGGACTCAATTTCCTCCGGACTCAAGTTGTGTGAGGGCGTGTCCAGCAAACGGAAGAAATTTCCTCCTTCGTCTTCACTTAATGGATTCCCACGGAAATAAAACACCAGACGGACGTGAGGATTGTCCGTGCGATGAAAATTCTTCACGTAGCGCGATTGGTGCCATTCGGAAGGTTCCATTAGCTGCTGAACAAATCCAGGCGGAATGGACATGAATTTGATTTGTCCCTCATCCAGTATTGAGCTGCTATTCGCACTAGTCGTTTTGCTGTTCTTCATTACCCACCTGTTCTGCCGGTTGGATCTGTCATTGCTTCGAATAGCTCGTCCAGGCTAATTTTCATATTGTGTTTTTTGCCCCACTGGTTAGTGATATCGACCATGCCGTTTTCCAATCCCCAAGCGTTAATGACATGCCAGCCATGCCTTAATGCGGTGGCATCCTTGGGATCGAAATGATAGTTGAATGGAGGTTTGCCTGCGTGTACATAAATAATCCCTGGCAGCATATTTTTGTCTTGCCAGTTCTTGATGGTTTTCTCTAAATCTTCCTTCGTGGCAATGTCTACCCGTGTATCGGACTGTTTAGAAGTTTTTGTTCTGATTACAACAAATGGTTCACTCTCTTTGATTCCAGTGAATTCCTCGCTGATTCGTAGGAATTGGTCTACGCCAAGATTGGGAGATCTTATTAAGGATCCTTTATCATCCTTGCAATATTGGCGGTCAGTCCCTTTTCTGTACATAAGTACTTCTTGGTCTTTCAGTTTTTCTTTTGTCTTAACTGATACCGTTGGATTGCCTACTTTGCCGTACTCTATATCACCAAATTGCGTATGGCGAGCTGCCTCTTCTCCGCCTGGAGTGAGGTAAATTACATCGCCTGCTACAAGCTTGCGATTAACAACTTTGTGGTTGGCGTCGTAGAGCGGAGCAACTTTGCTGCGATCGATGACGCCGAGAACGTGCCCATCAGAGTCGTAGGCCAGATCATCCTTGGTTATGTTAAGTAGCTGATGTTTATCGTCATAAATTTTTTCTGTGCCGTCCCATCTATTGAGGTGTAGGTCATTTTCGTCATAAATTTTGACTATAGAATTAGCGTCAATTTGACCAAGCAACTTGCGCCCTTTATCAAAGACGATATCGGGAGCGCGAAGTACATCTTTCGGGGTTACCAGTATAGAAAGCTCTCTCCAGCCCGTGTTGACCATCGCAATTTGTGTCATTTGGCTTAACCAATTGCGTTTACCGTCAACATTCATTGCATTCAAGTTACCTTCACGCTGAAGTTTCAGACTCTGCCTGGACTCAATGTCCGGACGTATGCCGTGTAGGAACTGAGTCATGTCAATGGCTTTGCCGGATGAGGTAATGAAAATTCCTTTTTCGGCAAGGTCGGCGGCAAATTGTGCCATTTGAGCAGGGTAGCGCGCCCAACATCTTTTTTCGACAGTTGTTACATTGCACGTATTGTTTTGTCCCTGGTCAATATCTCTGGTATGCGTGGCGTTATAGAGAACTTGCTCTGCCAAATCTCTTCTACCCGCCTTTGATTTTATGGCGTAGTCATTGCCATCTTCAAGCAGACGATTGAGATGTTTATAGAAGTTTGCCTGATCCTGGATGGAAATGTTGTTGGTTTTGGCGACTGACTGGAAATCCGACACCAACTTCGTGAATCTTTCTTGTCGATTCGTTGCCAGCAATTTTTGACGAGCCGCAATTTCTTGATCGGATTCGTTTTTGCGAGACTTAGGTCGGGATTCTTCAATATCTTTGAAGGCGACTTTGATGTTGGACTGCAGACGTACCTCTTCCGTGTGATGACTTGCCTCAAAATCAGTCCGCTTGCCAAATTTGTGAAATTCTTTTGAACCATCGGGAAATACAGTTGTATGTCCTTCGCTGTTGTGAGCTGAATAGCTTCCATCCGGATGCGCCTCAATCTTGGTTATGGTTGGTAATGCCTGAATTTCCTGTGTGCCATCTGCGTGAGTCACGGTGCCGTGATATGAGCCTTGATCCTTTACATAGGTAATCACATCGGTGCCCTTGTTGTAAGTCATTTTTTGAACTATATTTGTTTTTGGCGACTCGTATGTGAATTGCCGAAGTTCTCCGGCGTTGTTGAAGGATTCGATTAATTGTCCGGATGAATTTAGTGTGCGACTTGTTTTTGCTGCATGATCATTGATGGTTACAACTCTGTTGCTGGTGTAGAGTATTTCGCCATTCTGCCAGGGCAGTGCCACTAGATTTTCCGTAATCGGAACCGGACTACCTTTAGGTTTTGGTACTCCGTCTATTTTATCCAGTCTGCTTTCAATTATCTGCAAGCGAGCCGCATTCAAGTCGTTAGGCGTTTCCTTGTCTAGAAGAGTGTTAATACCATCTCGCATGTTTCTTAAATTGAATTGCCACAAAAGCCTGATTTCTTCGCCAATGGAGGGAGTGTCAGTCGGCGATATGCGTTTGCCAAGGTTGGCATCAAGTGTCTTAGTTAAATGCTCAGCCTCCAGCTCCCGGATAAGTGCCAGCTCGCTTTTGTACTGAGCCTTCAACTTCTCTTGCTTGGTGGCTTTCATCGTTGCTTCGGTGAATGTCCTGTATAGAGAGAGCTCTGCAAGACTCTTTCTTGTGAGGACTTCTACCTGTTCTGGAGCAACCGATGGGTGTTTGAATCTGAAGTGATCAAGTCTTTCGATCTCAGCCAGGTTGGTAAATGTGGATAGGCGGCCGAACGAATCTTTAAGTTCTCCGGAGTTGTTTTGATATGATTCTCTAGTGCGTTCGGCAATCTTGCGCAACTCGCTGGTGGGCACAGAGTAGCAAAGCTTAACATCACCTTCATTAATTTGCAGGGTTAACGCTATTTGGCGAATGGTTTCCGGTGACTTTTCGCTTGTTGTACGAAGTTTTGCGCGAGGAAAGGATAAATCGTCAAGTTTGCTATCTTGGATTGTTGGTTTTTCAACCGACTTGATGGTGGGTGTGGCAGGTTCGTGAACTGCGTCAATTGCTCGTTCTCTTTGACGCGCGAGTTTGACTAAGTTCAGAAAACCCAGAGTTTGTTGCAGTTTTTCTAGGTCGGCAGCTCTCGACAGTTTTGGCAGTGTCCCTTCCCAAAGTTCGATGTAAAAGTCAATCTTATCGTCGTCCAAGTTGGCTAAGTTCTTCTTGTGTGCGTCCGAAATTTTGTCGAACGCAGCATAAGGGTCACTTTTTGCCGGCGTTGGTTCTTTGACTTCAGGTTTTGGTCTTATTCGCTCTAAAGCTGACGTTGATGATCCCGGGGGTATAGGACCAGCTGTAAAGTCAGATCCTGGCGGCATCGAGCCAGCCATTAAAAAAGGTGGTGCGTCTATGCGTGGTCTTGTATCTCGTTTGAATTCGACAACATTCTCATTCGGTTCGAAATAGTGTGGTTCTTTGCCGACAACTATTTCTTTGCCTTCAGCGGTACGGATGTGTGTGCCAGGTCCTGCATAAAGACGACCTTGTTTGTCCTTGGCAATAATGACGCTAAGTCCTTCTACACCCTTGCCTACGGCCTTAAATCCTATGTGAAATACAGCACCGCCGACTGCACCTGCTTGGCTGGATAGCTCCAACCGTTTAAGAAGCGTTGAAGGGCTTTCATAACCAACAGCAGTGGAAGCCATTTCGGCGAAAGTGGCACCAGCTACGGAGGCGGTAATACTTGTCGCTAGTTGATCACCTTCGTGCCAGAATTTGCCCTTGAATGTGTTCAAGACTTCTTGCTTGCGGTGTTGCTGTATTGACTTGGCAATTAGACTTAACTGTTCGGCATTGGCCTCGGGAGCTACTGCTCTGGCAATTTCAGTGGCATTTTCCATACAACGTTTTTGCGAGCCGAATACCTTGTTCATGGTTGTTTGTTCGAGCTTGTCATTAAGAACCTGTGCTGCATCTTCTCTAATGACGGACTTGAGTGTTTGATTTGCTGCCAGATCGCTAATTGTTTTTTCGGCAGCGTTTTTCGATACTGCTCCAAATTTACCTAGAGCAATGAAGCGACCGGATGTGAATGCTTCTCCACCCAGAGAGTTGAGTACACCGGTCATCGTGCCTTTATAGAGTTCTTTCTCAATGCTGGCTTGAGAAGTGTCGAAGTCCTTGTCCATGATTGCTTGCTTAATGCCCAGTCGTCCTGCGGCACTTAGGACAGCAGTGCGTGCAAGTAGTGCCGGCGAGAGTTCCGGTTGAGCAATCGAGGCAATAACTGCTCCAGCGGTGAGCGTTGCGTCTGCAAGCTGCTCGGACATTTCTTCTTTGTTGCGTGTGTAGTCTTTTTGAGCGGACCAATATTTCTTCAGAGCGGACTGATATTTCATAAGAGCCTGGGCAATTTCTTGTCTCTTTTCCGGTGGCAACTTGTCCAGCGATTCTTTCTGCTTGTCGGTCAGCCCATCCTTTGCCTGGTGATAGAAAGACTCAGCGGTTCTGGCGTATTTGTTGGCCATACGCTGGTCAGGTGAATAAGCTTCAGATAGTGCATCGAATGGACTCGCGTGCTTGGTTTGTTCGATCTGGGCATTGACAAGTTTTTGCTCGGCTGTCTCGTCCGCATGACGCAGGCTTTGGATAACTCTTGCTTTATCTACGGGGTCCTTTATTTGATCCAGGACACTAGGATTCATGGCGCTCTTGTATTTATCAAAATATTGATCCGAGAGCATTTTTCTTTGAGCCGCCTTCATTCCAGCGAACAATGATTCGACTTGTCCCACATCTTGCCCGCGTCCAAGAGCGAAAGCTCGCACTTGGTCAAGCTGAGTCAATTGAGCGTCTTGTTTGGCGAGAACGTTGCGTATGAATTCACTCTCTGGACCTGTTTTGCCAAAAACCGCTTCTTGAACACGCGGTGAATACTGCCCTTGCAGAAGGCGTTGTTTTTCGCCTGCTGTTAAAGATAGAAGATCGTCTGCAGATAATTTCTTGTCGCCGGCGACAAAGAGCTTTTGTTCCAGCGATAGTTGTCCTTGCGTGAGAAGTTGCTTCTGTAGATTTTCGTAAGTCGATGAAGCTGCGTTTTGCACGAATTCTTGCTGGCGCTTCTGGTGTTCTGGAGCGGACATTAATGAAGTGACCGGATTGTAGTTGTTTAAATCAGTAACTTCCTTCCATATGGCACCGCCAATTGCGGAATTTCGCGAATCATCAGCTATTCGTTTAACGGTGGCATCATATGCGGCCTTCAATTCTTTATCCGTTCCATCGCTTAGTGTTTTGGCTAGTTCTGGGTTTTGCCGCAATGTTTCTTGAAGGCGACGTACGGCATCTAGTCCTGTTAACCCGTTGCGGTTGTCGTCGATGATTTGCTGGCGAGGGTTTGGCTTGTGGTCAGCACCTGCTTTGGCTTCCGGCTCCAGCAGGAGGCCAGTCCATTCTTTTAATTTGTCGGAGTTGTATCGAGACGCACTACGCAACGCCTCGAAGGTATCAAGATAGTATCTACTGGCTGCACGCTCTTCGTCTGTGTCCTTCGGTCTTAGGTCTGCCAATTCGCGCCCTTTTTGAAATAACTTCTTTTCCTCATCGGTGGCGGACATGAGCCGTTGCGTTATTGCTTCATTGCTTGGGGACAATGAAAATTGATACATTTGCAGATCAGTTAAGAGTTTGGTGTCATTCAGTTCGGCGTAATCATGTGCTACCTGTCGGTCGCGTGCGTCAAACGGACCGGAATAAATTTGATCGATCTTCTTTGCGCCTTCCGGTGATTTGAAGTAATCTCTTGCTGCTTTGGACTGCATGGCGTCTTTGAATATTTCTAGATTTTTTGTCTTCAGAGCAGTCTCAGCAAGTTCACGGGCTTGCTGACCATTGGCTGTCCATTTGTCGCGACCGGCAAGTGTAACATCGAGCACTTGCTGGGCCGTCTTGGACAGATAGGGAGAAGTTCTTAGTTCTTTGAATATGCCTGAGTCTCTTATTTCTTTGCCGTCCATGCCGGAGACGATATGCAGAATGGCGTTTTCCTTGCTGGCGGACCAATTATCTTTCAGTCCACCGATAAGAATTTTGACGCTGCCTTTATAATCAGTGCCGGTATCCGGTTGATCCAAAGTTGCTTCGATACGGGCAATTGATTCGTTATTCAATCCAATTACATGATGACCGACAGGCATCTGGCGGTGCAACCAGTCTCTAAAGGGCATCTTTAGTTCACTGCTCATCTCATTTTCAATTTGTTGCCTTTCGGCTTTATTGAGCGGAGCAAGCAGATGAGCTGCAGCTTCGGCACCTTCTTTGGAAAATCCCCGTAGTGATTCAATTACCCTGCGAGCGTAATGAACAGCCTGGGCGTTATCTAGTGGAAGACCGTCGGCTCTGTCCGGTCTGTCAAAAATATTGATCAGGTTCTTAAGCTCATCTGGTTTGTTGACTAGGAGTTTTTCTAACTGTTGGCGGAGGTCCTCTTGCTTGTTGAGTACCATTTCAATGGCTCGCCGGTCGCTTAATTTCAAACCCTCGACTAGCCTGGCAATTTGCGCCGTATCTGGATCAGGACCACCTAGTCCGCCGAATGATCGCCTTTCTAATGCCTGGCGGATTTGCTTTGCTGTATCAGTTACTTGCTGGTCGCTCAAGTCCCACGATTTCGTAATTTCGCCGGGTTTGACTACTTGCCCTTCGACAACAGTTACCAATTCCGGCTGCGGAAACCCAGGCGGCAAGACTTGGGCGCTGGCTATCTGCGCTTCGCTGCCGGGAGCCCATGCGGTTTCAGCCAATTTTTTGCTGGCCGGTTCGGCAGCCGTATCCTTTTCAGATGGGGACTCGGTGCCATCATGCTTCAAAGCGTTAGTAGGCTCCTGTCCCTTATTGGACAGAGCCTTGTCTGAAATACTTTTCCCATCTGGTTTTTCGGGCATTAGTCCTGTTTTGGCCCCCGACTTATGTATAGCCAAAGGCCGCGTTAAATTAGACTTTCAATGTCTTCTTAACTTAATTAGAAATTGGGATGTGCATAGACTTCTTACCCGCCAATGCCGGAAATAATCACCCAGGTTGCTTTTCCGGTGAAAGTTAAGGTATTGGTAATGGCAGACTATAATGTTGCCCAAGTACTAAAACTAGAAAGTTAGTAGGCAGAATTTGGATTATCAGCCAGGACAACCGACAGAGGAAGAGGTAGCTGCAGGACTTGCGGCTGTTTTAGCCTTTATGGAAACCCAGGAAGTGGACAAGGCAAAGTCCAATAGCTGGAAGCAGGCAAGCTATCTGGAGTCGACTCTCGGCACTTCCCGCCTGACTGTCCGTCAAGCAACAGTAAAAGGCAGCCTTTGGAATATTGCATCTCGACTGGCGCCACTTGCATTGGTATTTTGGCTAAGTGTGATGCCTGCCTGGTCGCAGGAATTACGACCGCCGCTTCCAGAACCCAATGTTGCAAGCGAGCCAAGCTCGTTCAGTGAACCCGGCATTGTCACTCTGAGCCCTTCGCATAGACAAGAGACTTCTTCTCAATTTGACACTGCCACTCAGGGCAGGCTCCGCGAAGAGTCTCGTAACTCAAGACGCGAGATTCTTCGCTTCGCTCAGAATGACGGGCATTTGTTGCGAGTCGGGCTTCTAATTGGTGGCGACAAGCTTGACTTGAATACACCGGATGGTGCAGACATTATTGACCAGGCAACAGGTGAAGTTGTCGGCAGCTCTGGTGCCGGACAGAAATTCGTGGTTGCCTCCAAAAGAGGGACTCTCTCAGTAGCAGTAGCTGATGCCACCGCCCCTAGTGCCTTTAAGCCGGTTAGTTATACACCCAATGCATCTCCCCAGGCGATTGACAAGGGTTGGCACGGGGTCTTGTTGGGACTTGCCGGACAGAGTGGCTATGTGGTGGCACCCAGAAGCGCTGATGGACTACTTGGTGTTAACGGCAAACTCTATCGTGGACAACTTTTACTGACCCCCAACCGCAATAGTCGTGACAAATTGAATGTCATCAACTTAGTTGACTTGGAAGATTATTTGCTTTCGGTGCTGCCGTCTGAAATGCCTTCACTCTGGCATCCTGAGGCCCTTAAAGCGCAAGCAATTGCTGCTCGATCTTATGCCATGGCCAACTTAGGCAAGCATGCAGCCGATGGCTATGATGTAAAAGCGACATCAGAGGATCAAGTTTATGCAGGCGTCGGACAAGAAACAGATACCGGCAATTTGGCCGTCGCGCAAACGCAGGGAATTGTCCTTAAACAATGTGGCAAAGTAATTACGGCGTATTTCCATAGTGGTGGCGGTGGTCATACGGAAGCCCCTGAGTCCGTTTGGGGAGGCAGTAGAAGCTATCTTCAATCAGTGCCCGATTTTGATGATGCATCGCCAATGTTCTCCTGGTCGCAAAATGCCTCTATAGGCGCACTTGAAGAAACATTGCGAAAGAGCGGGGTTGATGTAGGACAACTCTTGAACATTGAGATCCTCTCACGCAGTGATGCCATGAGAGTACAGAAGATGATGATTGCTGGTAGTAAAGCGGTGCGGGTAGTCTCTGGTGAGCAATTCCGGCATTTTCTGACATTGCCCAGTACGAAGTTTAATATTGGCTTTGATGCGGACAGATACGTGTTTGCAGGTCGTGGATATGGGCATGGTCTGGGACTCTCGCAGTGGGGAGCCAAGACGCTGGCTGAAAATGGTTATAATGCTCCACAGATACTTAAGTATTATTACAGGGATGTCATGCTAGATTACATCTAGCTTTTAGGAAATTGAATTGTGGAACTTTTAGCGCAAACGTTTGCAATTGTAGTTATGCTGGCAATTCTCAGCATATTGATCTTGGTCCATGAGTTCGGGCATTTTTCAGTCGCCAGGTTTTTCGGTTTTCAAACACCGGTGTTTGGTATTGGTTTGCCGTTTGGACCATATGCAGTTATAGGCAAGAAGTGGGGAACTGAGTTTCGCGTCTATGCCTGTCTGCTTGGTGGTTTTGTGGCCATTCCTGAGCTTGGTGATGAATCAAGTACGCACGAAGAGACATTTGGTCTTCAGCTAAAACCGTTTCGCAAATTTCCAATCTGGCAGCGCATTTGTGTGGCGCTTGCTGGTGTGACGTTCAACATAATCTTTGCCTACTTTGTGATGGCAGCCATGCTGTTTTCGTTTGGTGAGCCGACGCAACCAACAATTGTTCATTCGCTAATTGAGAGCAATCCAATTGCTAAACAAGCAGGAATTAAAATTGGCGATCAGATCCGGGAGATTGACGGCTATACCGTAACTACAACAGACGAAGCAGTGCATCTTTTGGTGGCACGCAAACTGCAAGAAGTCAGCGTCAAGGTTATTCGTGAAGGTCACGAAATGATCATACCGGTGGTCACCAATAAAGACGGCAAAGTTGGTATGGCGCTTATTTCCAAAGGACCGATCAGTTATCACAAAGTTGATGGTGGACCACTCAATGTGATGGTATTGGCTGGCGAACGACTCTGGGTTTTGACTGCCAGTATGGTTGATGCCATGGGACAAATGGTCGTAGGCGTTGCTTCCGGCGGTCATGCCGGCGGGGTTAATGGACAACCTGCTTTTAGTGTTCAGGATTTGCATGGCGTTTTGGCTGTAATTAAGATTGGCGCCGATATTGCCCAACAAGACTGGAGTCAGCTCTTGTTGTTTACGATTATGATCTCGGTGGATTTGGCAATCATCAACGTATTGCCCTGGCCGGCACTCGACGGCTGGCACGTTGCGGCGATGTTGATTGAGGCAGTGCGCGGAAAACCAATGCATGACACCACTCACGGGCATATTGTAAAGTGGGGTTTCATTAGTTTGCTTGTATTGATGGCTGTAGTTATGGTCAATGACGTTACTGCTTTACTCACCGGCAAATTGGATTTGAAGAAGAAGGGCAAGGACCAGTCAATTCAAGTCCAGCAAGAGCAGGCTCCTCAAACTCCAGCACCGACTACGGAAATGAAGCCTCAGGAAGATCAGACCATTAAAGAGCCGGCAACAACTCCTTAAGTAAAGGGTCAGTGAACCCGGTTTTGTCATCCTGAGCAACGCGAAGGATCTGCCGTAACGATCCATGTTCGAGTTGATCAATCTGCACGTCGATTTGCCGCGGTAGATTCCTCGGCTAAAGCCTCGGAATGACAAAGAGAGCGGGTTTAAGTCCAGATCTTGCAGTTGGGCAGTAAGACGCGTAGTTTTTCAATTGTTGCTTCGCTCATTTCTGACTTGGCTAATGTAAGTTCGGACAAGCCGGATAGCCTACTAAGTGGTGCCAAAGCTTGATCGTTCAATTTCTTACACTCGTATAGATTTAGGTCTTTAAGCTGCGGGAACCCTGTCAATTTTGCTATTCCATCGGCATTAACCGCTGTCTCTGACAAGATAAGCACATGCAGGTTGGTAAGTTCTTTGAGGCTGTCTAGTCCTGTACCGGTGATGTTAGTTTGATAGAGAACGAGACGCTTAAGTGAGCGGATCTTACCTAGAGACTCAAGTCCGGCATCACTTACCTTTGTGCCGCCTAAGTGCAATATCTCCAGTGGTAGGGTGGACAAATGTGAGAGTTGCTCATCGTTTATGTTTGCTCCGGCAAGCGAAAGTTGCCTGAGGTTTGGGAAGTATTTTGAAATTCGCGTAATTGCGCTATTGCCAATTTTTGTGCTTAGTATCGTTAGCACTTCAAGGCAAGATAATTGGCTTAGGTTATCTAATCCTTTGCTGGAGATTCTGTTGCTTTCTAAGAACAACTCACGCAAACTTGTCAAATCACCAACGCCTGAAAGATCATCGTCGTCTACTCCTGGTGCTGAATAAATTATGCCCAGCGATTCCAGTGAGTCAGGAGGTAGATGTTTTAGACAGTTGGTTTTGCTGGACGTAAGAATCAGTTGCAGCATCCAACCATCATCGAGTTCAACTTCTATCAGGCTTTGGGCCGAGCCGACGTTCACGCCATATT
>SBAT01000453.1 GCA_005240105.1 Chloroflexota bacterium | reverse complement strand
TGGACTGGATTACCTGACTTTAGATCGCCAAGCAAGTACTTTGTCTGGTGGCGAAGCACAACGTATACGTCTGGCCACTCAAATTGGTTCAGGTCTTTCGGGTGTTCTCTATGTACTGGATGAACCATCAATAGGATTGCACCAAAGAGATAACAATCGTCTTTTAGACACGCTGAGGCACCTGCGTAACTTAGGCAATACGCTTTTAGTAGTTGAACACGACGAGGAAACTATCAAGCAAGCCGACTGGATTATAGACATTGGTCCAGGTGCTGGGCTTCATGGCGGCAATCTAGTTGCTGAAGGTTTAATAGAAGACATAATGGCCGCTAAGGCTTCCTCGACCGGTGCTTACATTTCCGGTCGCAAGGAAATCCCGACACCAAGACATCGAAGACCAGGCAGTTTACTGAGCTTAAAAATTATTGGCGCAAAACGCAATAACTTGAAAGATGTAAGTGTTGATATTCCACTAGGCAAATTTGTTGCCATTACAGGTGTCTCCGGCTCCGGCAAATCTACTTTGATCAATGACTTGCTCTATGAGTACCTGCGGCATCACATGGGCGGCACAGTGCCTGCTCCCAACGGAGTGAAGTCCGTGGAAGGTCTGGACCACCTAGACAAAGTAATTGATATCGATCAATCACCAATCGGCCGTACGCCGAGATCAAACCCGGCAACATACACCGGTGTATTCGATGTCATCCGCGAAGTGTTCTCCATGACCACCGAAGCAAAAACTCGCGGCTATCAGCCAGGACGTTTCTCTTTCAACGTCAAAGGTGGGCGATGCGAAGCCTGCCATGGCGAGGGCATGAACGAAATTGAAATGAACTTTCTGCCGTCGGTATTTGTTGCTTGCGATGTTTGCAAAGGCGCCCGCTACAACCGTGAAACTCTAGAAGTAAAATTCAAAGGCAAGTCAATTGCCGATGTATTGGAAATGACTGTTGAAGAAGCTCTAGAATTCTTCGCCAACATTCCCAAAGCTGAATCCAAGCTCGCTACACTGCATGAGGTTGGCTTGGACTACATCAAGCTTGGACAACCGGCAACAACTCTTTCCGGCGGCGAAGCGCAGCGCGTGAAATTAGCCGAACAACTATCGCGTCGCTCAACCGGCAAGACAATTTATATTCTTGATGAACCAACAACAGGTTTGTCCTTTGCCGATGTGGACAAATTGCTACATGTTCTAAACAAGCTTGTTGAGTCAGGCAATACTGTCGTTGTAATTGAACACAACCTTGATGTAATCAAACAAGCCGACTGGATAATTGACCTGGGTCCTGAAGGCGGAGACCGGGGCGGGCAAGTCATAGCCCAGGGCACACCTGAAGAGATTGCTAAGTCTAATATTTCTCATACTGGGCAATTCTTGAAAAATGTCCTAAAAGGTAGGTCAGTTAAGGCTTGACGCCTTTTGTCAAGCGGCTGGTTGATTTGGTTGTCACCAACAGCGCAAAGAGCTAAACTAAGCAACCTTGTTATTTGCCAGCAGGCGTCCTACGCTAGCTTTGATTCATAGCCGGTAAAGCCCGTCCGGGTTTCAATATGACCATTACAGAAATACTAAATCAGGCACAACCAGCCACCGAGACAAATTCACAGGCTTTATTTGAAAGCCTACGTAAGCGCGGGCACAGAATTACCTCGCAGCGCGAAACCATTCTGCAAATTTTCCGAGAACTTCCGCACGGCACACATTTGTCCGCCGATGAACTTTACTGCAAACTCAATGAACAAGGCTCACCCGTCTCATTAGCTACTACCTATAGGACTCTCAAGTTACTTTCCTCACTTGGACTCTTGCGCGAACTTGATTTTGCCGAAGGTCATAAGCACTACGAACTTAAACAGGAAGATCTACCTCACCAGCACATCATCTGTCTCAACTGCAATTTGACGCTGGAATTTGAAGACCATTTTCTAGGAGAAGCCGGTGAGCAAATAGGCTCAAGATATGGCTTTGAAGTAATCGATGCTCAGTTCAAAATTTTTGGCTTATGCCCAGATTGCCGCAAAGACAAGGAAGCGGAAAGCAAGCCCAAGAAAGCCGTTCAAAGCAATGAAAATGGACAAAAATAAGCCCACGCCCGGAGAAACCCTCTTCCTGTCTGAAGCCAAGGAAGGGCAAAGTCTAACGGTTACAAATATTACAAACGAAGAAATCACCTGGCAGGCTCTGAGATTCGGGCTGGAAGAGGGCAGTCGCCTAAGGATTGAAAAAAATATCAACGGCGGCCCGGTTATAGTCTCCAAGAACCAGCTAGAGATAGCCATCGGGCGTAAAATAGCCGAATCAATAGAAGCCCGGGTAACGGAGTAGGAAATGGAGCCAGGAAAGCTATTAGCCGAAAAGCTCCTCTGCCCTAACTGTCAATTTCTGGTTGCTGAACCATCTCAAAAAGCCGCTGGCACCTATTGCCCACGCTGCAATACCTGGTTGGAGTTGGATCCACAATGCCTTGGCAGTTGTCTTAGCTGCCATAAGATGCAACAAGCAAACCCCAGCCCTTGCTTGAACGACAGCCAATCAACCCCGATTACCTTGGAAAAGACTTATGGGTCAAAAATTGTCGATGTCAAGAGTTTATTCGGTGAAACTTTGAATAAGCTTTTGGGTAAGTAACATTAGGTAAGATGAAATTACCTACCTGTCTGGAAAGAGAGTCAGGAGTATATGAGTCCAGCGCCCCAGAAACCTCTAAATCCCTGGAATTTACCGAGCTATAAGGCCGGTCAGAACGTTTCGGCCAAGATTATGGGTCCCGAGCCAGGCGGCTATTCCGTCTTACTTGTCAAAGACAATCTGCCCGGCTTTCTGCCTACTGAACAGAAGCTAAAAGTCGGAGAAGAGGTCCTGGCACAATTTGTTTGTGTAACCAACAACCGCATTTTGCTCTCCTCCCGCTTTTCATCAATGTCCTCAATGAGTTCAGGGCAGCAGGCTGCTCCAACCCAGTGGCAAGATTCCATGGCAGCCACTACCGCTGCCGACGGCGAAAACCCACAGGACGCAGCTTTCCGCGTTTGGGCTCAGACAAATCCTCGCAAGTTTCAATTAAAACGGGCTATCGACCTGATAATGCCGCCTCTGGAAGTAGAAGAGTCGATGAATTTTGCCGTCGGCGAATACGACCTGGAGTGGCTCATAACGGATCTGGAAGGCGGTATGCGCACAGGCTGCGTCAAAGCCACATGTGAAGAACGTCTATCGCGGGCAGCAACGCTCATCTACAAAGGACGTTGCGTCGGCTGCATTTACGGCTGCAAATCCATGAACGAAACACACCCGACAGAACAGTCTCTTCAATTCATGCTCAATGACTTGAAAGTCGAGGGCACAAAAGTACAAATGTACGATCTTCCTGACTCAGTCACCCTGGCAATGTCTGCACTATTCATGGGCTATCCGGTAAATCGCTCGGATGACCTCGATGCAAAAGCCTACATGGACTACTTGCTTGAATGGTTTACAAATAAGGGACAGACTGCTTGCCTGGCAATTCAATTGCCGTCGACCGCTGCTACCTGCCTTGTCTTTGTGCACGGCGGAAAATATATAGGCTCATTCTACGTCGAAGACCAACACTTCTCAGAAGACATCAATTACGTCTATGGTCTTTTAGAAAAAGATCCGCAAGCAGTAGTAGAGGCAAGTATTCTACCGCCCGAGCTGACATCCAACGCAGTACGCTTCGGTTATAGCTTATCCATGTACTCTAAAGCGCAGCAGTAGTTTTTTGTTTGTCATTCTGAGGAGCGGCGTAGCCGAGACGAAGTATCTCATTACTTAAGCTGCGAGATTCTTCGCATCGGCGCCTAGCGCCTCTGCTCAGAATGACATGAAGGGTGCTGAAGTTGCTCCGCGCCTATGTATCATCGCTGTCAGCTATTGGCAGTTCCAGTTGTTCGCCTTGCCAATTACCACTAGCATGCGAATTCAACGTTAGCTGCTCTCTGTCAACTGAACTTTCCAGCTCATCGTTATTGATGACAGGAATAGTGAGCATTTCATCGTCGCAGTGCTCATCATCATGTGCCTCGTTACCCTTGGCTTTCAATCGAAACACGCCGGCAATTGATTCCGGTTCTGCTTCAAATGGACTATAAGTCGCCTTCGAGTCGTCGTCTGCATGAGAATGTTCCATATCATGCTCGTCGATTTCAACGTGGTGATGACTGTCTTCTTCCGCCAGCTCTTCTTCAAACGCATGTTCTGCTTGAGCTAGGCTTTCATCATCATTTTCACTATCCAAAAAGCGTCCGGATTTCGATGCAAACGCTGCTTCAGCACCAAAGCGACCACCTTCGCGCTGGGCCGCATGTTCCGAAATCAATTCTTCCGGAACCTGTTCCAAAATTTCCAGAGGAACAACTTCTTCTACACGAGCAGCAATGGTTGGTTGAATCCGTCCACCAGAAGCGCTGGCTGCCCGGAACACTGCTGTTTGTTGCTGGCGTCCGCCGCTGCGGCGTCCACGTCCTCTAAGCAGTTCATCTTCTCTTGGTTTGAGGCTAATTATTTTGCGTCCTTCAGGTGAAGAAAGCTCAAGAACTGGTGTAACACCTAAGCCTACGCAATGCGAACAATGCACAGTAAACAGTTCGCGCAGACTTTGTCCTTGACGACGACGGGTCAATTCGACCAAGCCTAAGTCAGAGAGTTGGCCAATTTGTGGTTTGGCGCGATCATCTTCCAAATAACGTTGGAATACTTCTAGGACCATCTGCTGATCTTTTCTCGATTCCATATCGATGAAGTCGACAATAACCATTCCACCAATATTACGTAGACGCAATTGGCGTGGAATTTCTTGCGCCGCTTCCATATTTGTACGGCGAACTGTTTCTGCTTGTGTTCTAGAAGATGTGAAACGTCCGGAGTTAACGTCGATTACGGTCAATGCTTCGGTCGGTTCAATGTTCAAGTGTCCGCCGCTTGGCAGATCAACCTTTTCAGCCAGGGCATCTTCAATTTCCTTGTCGATGCCTTTGGAGACAAGTATTGGATCTGAACTCTCGTGACAGAGTACTTGCGTGGTTCTCGATGCCCAACCGGATAGGTATTGCATTGCGCGCTTTTGTCCGTCTTCGCTATCAACGATAATTTCGTTGATATCTGCCGAATAGGCATCGCGAATAACACGATAGAGAAGGTCCTGATCACGATAGATTAGAGCTGGTCCAATAGAAGCTTCTGCATTGGAGACGATAGTCTGCCAACGATCCCAAAGAACTTCAAAATCTTCAAATAATTCTTGCTCGCCCTGACCCTTGCCTTCAGTTCTGATGATGATGCCCACGCCTGGAGGCTTGAGCAAGTTCACAACCGACTTCAAACGGGATCTTTCTTTCACTTCAGCTATACGGCGAGAGACAGAGACTCCTCTTTCTTCCGGTACCAAGACCAAAAAACGTCCCGGCAAGCTTATTGCTGTTGAAACGCGTGGTCCTTTGTGTCCTGTTGGCTCCTTGGTTATTTGCACCAAAAGCTTTTGCTTGGGCACCAGTCTTTCCTTCAACGGGCCTTGTCCTGGCACATCGTTGGCGTGCAAGAAACCCATTTTGTCTTTGCCCAGGTTTACAAATGCCGCATCGATACCAGGCAAAATATTTTCCACTGATGCTGTGTAAATATCACCGAGAAGCAATTCGCCACGATTGACAAAAAACTCGACTGCTCGGTCGTTTTCTAACAGCGCTCCAATGTTATCTTGTTCTGAAATAACAATTGACTTCTTCATACTATGTGTTTTTTCCTCTTACGATTTATCGACCATTGCCGGAGTCTTTGCGCCGGATTCTGATGAAACCGTCTTATCTGCAAGACCATCGTCAAGGTCGAAAAGTGAAATCCCTTCTGCAGTAAACATCCCGATACGGGTGATACTCCAGATAACTTGTGACCCGGTCCAAGTTGCATCGTTCAAACTCAACAACACATCTGTTGGTTTGACGTGCATCTTAGACCCGGTTGCCAAATCTAGTTCCAGAGTCAAGGGCGACTCTTGAACAACCTTTAGGGCAAAAATGCCTGGCTTGATGTCTACTTGCTGCTCAACACCGGATTTGTTTGTCTTAGCGACTTCCAGTTTTGGCTTAGCCAGTAATCCATCAACAAGCGTCTTTGCACGCAAAACCTGTTCCTGAGTTAATTGACCAGCCACAACTCTGTATCGAGTGCGATTTAAGCTGGTCGCTAAAGATGGCGAGCGCAATGCCACCATCTTGGCTCTGACAATTCTTACTTCAGAGGGCAACATGGAATTTACGCGTTGCATAAATTCTTCGGCTGCAATTAACTCAGACAATTCTATCTCCGCCACCTCAGCTAAACTTTCTTGCAATAACGGAAGAGCACTAGCAAGCGCCAATTTGGGGCTTGGGTTGAAGCCTTCCGTATGGGCAATCTCAATTTGCGCGCGGCGAATTGCCCGCACAAGCAAATGTTGCAAATCAAGATGTCCAACAAATTTCAAATCGCCTAGTTTGCTAATTTCAAAGCGAATTTTGACCTTCGTCGCAATATTTTTTGGTTCTTCCGGTTTCATGAAGAACAATGATGGATGACTGTCATCCTCATGCTTGTAGACAGCCAATTCCTTCACGAAAGGATTTTTCTTGAGCTGCTCCGGTCTAGGGGCAGCCAACAAGTGTGTTGTATCTAGTTCCGTGCAAACTCCACATGCATGGCAAGTATTCTCAGTGCAGGGGGCTGTTTCCTTAACAGCTAATGCTTTTTCCCATTCCTTGACCAGCCACCAATCGGCAAGACCGACATGGACTATATCCCAGGGCTGACGAGACCCGACTTCTCTATCGACGCATGCCATGTCTTCCAGGTTCATGCCCAGCTGTCCAGCGGACTTGTGCCAGATGTCCGACTTGAATCGTTCATCCCAGGCATCAAATACACAACCGCTTTTCCAGGCGGTGTAGATGAGCTTGCCTACATTTCTATCGCCGCGCGAAACTACTGCTTCCAGGAGACTGGTTTCCGGCAGTGTGAAATTGAGCGTGACATTACGCAAACCCATTTCCCTCATCTTCTGGCGCATGACTGTATGGCGTCTAATCGTTTCCTTGCGCGTAATCTGAGCAAACCACTGGAAAGGTGTAAATGGCTTGGGCACAAAATTAGACATCGTGCAGGTAAATTCGATACTACGGCGATACTTTATCCTATCGCTGTTGCGAATTGTCCGGCAACGCTCACTTGCTTCCTTAAGAATTTCCAGAATGCCAAAGAGATCTTCATCGGTTTCTGTCGGCAGTCCAAGCATGAAGTACAGCTTCACCGATGCCCAGCCGGTACTATAGGCTGAGTCAATGGCAGAAATAATTTGCTCATGACTAAGCCCTTTGTTAATGACGGCACGCAAGCGTTCAGTACCGGCTTCAGGAGCCAAAGTAATACCACTCTTGCGTACTACTTTGAGTTCCTCTGCTACATCTAAGTTCATGCGATCAGCGCGTTGGCTGGGAAATGACAGTGATGCACGTTTTTGACTATGTTCGCGGTTGAGGGTAGAAACAGCTTCATGTAGCGCTGTATAGTCACTTACGCAAAGTGACAACATCGAATACTCGTCATGCCCGGACTTTTGCAAAGCATCTTTTGACAAGCGCAATAAGTCATCTGCACTTCTTTCTCGCACAGGCAAAAATGTATAACCAGGCTGGCAGAATCGACAGCCACGATCACATCCACGTCTAACTTCAAGAACCTGCCTGTCATGGACAAGTTTAAGGTATGGAACAGGGCCATCTGTTGGCTGGTTTACATCGCTCAACGGAAATACTTGTCTTGCCACACGTTCTGGAATATTCAAGTCTGGCATTGGTTTAACCACTGGACTGCCCTCAACTACTTCATAAAGCACGGGGACATAAATTCCTGGAACATTGGTAGCCAGATCAATTAAAAGATCACGCTTACTCAATTTGGTTTGTTGCAGCTGTTCCTTAAATAAGCGGATACGCTCCATGACGGCAGGAATAGCCAACTCTCCATCGCCGATGATGAAAAAGTCCAGGAAATCAGCCATTGGCTCAGGATTAACAGAGGCCGGTCCGCCACCAAATATGAGCGGAAAAATCCCCTGGCGCTCGCTTGCCAATACAGGCATTTGGGACAAATCCAACATATTCAATACGTTGGTATAAGTCAGTTCGTAAGCAAGCGAAAAACCAACTAACTCAAAGCCGGCTAAAGCCCTGCGCGATTCAAAACCCCACAGCGGCAGTTTGTTTTTCCTTAGAAGCTCTTCCAAGTCTGAATTGGGAGCGTAGGTTCTGTCACAAAGAAACTCGTCGTTCTTATTGACAATGTTATAAAGAATTCGCTGGCCGAAATTCGACATTCCAAGCTCATAAAGATCCGGGAAGGCCAAAGCCAGACGGACTGAATGGCTATCGAAGTCTTTCCTAAATGCACCCCATTCGTTGCCTAGATACTGTCCTGGGCGCTCAACGCAAGGCAACAATTCGTCGGTTAGCATGCGGCTGAACTGCTCTTGGTTCTTATTGTTCAAATAGGGGTAAATGTCAGCCGATTGCACTCGACCAACTGCTGTATTACTGATGACGTATCTCCAAAAACTTCACTGAATGTCTCGTTAGCACTACGGCTAGTCGTTAAAAACTGGCTAAGCCACATTTGCAAACCAGGCGACGTTTACTTTTGTCTTCAATGCCCCAGACGTCTTCAACAGAAGATGTCCGCATATTTTCCTGGCAACCACCAACGTGGTTTAAAAAACCTTGTGACGCCCCAACTTGGTGCATCAAGGATATTTTACAACAAATGGAGCCTTTTCTAACACATCTTGGCAAGATTTATGGCAAATCGCCACTTGACAGCCATTTAATCGGACAAGATCTGCAAACAAAGGCTAGGCAAGCCTTTGCCGACCTACCGAAATTAGGTTAAGCGCTTACAATACTATTATGGACATTTTGCAAGAGTTTTCCAGATACCTCCAGGCGGCAGATCCTCATCTGCCGGCTAAGGATGTATTGGCGAGTTGGTTATTTGAAAGGCTTGCCAAACAACCGGAATCGCTTGCTGACAAAGTCATCCATTATGAGATAACCATCAATCAGGCAGGCGCCGATTTGGTCAGACCTGCCGGCCAGGACTTAGGATATAAGTCGGACGATGATGGCAATTACTACACTTTTAGCGCCGGTTCCGAATCCGGACAGCGGCTTCTCAATTCGCTTTACCAGTACTCCATGAGCTACGAGCATCAAAAATGGGTACGCTTCGTTCATGGATTGCGCGCTTCCGACTTTAGCGAGCCTGGATAACAACTAAAAGTCTCAAATGTCGGCACTTTTTCCATTGACTGCCGTCAATGTCCTACAATAGGCACCGGCAGAACACCTGGAAAGGGAAACCATGTTCAAACAAAAGCAAAAGGCAGCAGTTCTATTAGCCTTGGCGCTATTGCCGTTGCCGGTTGCCGCTGCCGAAGATCTGCGTTTACGGGACGGCATTTCCTACTATCAAGATACGGACACAGGATTTCCAATCCTGGCAAACAAGATTGACGATACGGAACATGAGATGGGACGCCCAACTTTTATATTCTTTGCCGCCTCAGGAGACTTGAACTCCAACCGTCAGGCTAAAAGAGTCGTTGATCTGTATAAGCACTTCAAAGAAAACAAGATCAAGTTTGTGATTGTCGATGTTGATCACACCAAAACTGAATCAGCCAAGCAATTACTGAAAAACTATTATCAGGGTTACATTCCACAAGAAGTGCTGCTCGACAAAAACGGACAGAAGATCTGGAGCGCCAACGGCGAAGTAGATTCCAAAACACTCGAGAGCAAAATTGAAGGCTTGAAAAATTAGATCTTTTGCTTGTACTGCACTCTATCTATAGATAGAGCTTTGCCGGTCGTTTTATCCAGCGTACAAATCACTCCATTGACCATTGCCGGACCTTGAGCAACTTCGAAGCGCGCGGGCAACTGATTGATCATACGGCGAAACACTGATTGACGGTCCATGCCGATTACGCCTTCAGTTGGACCACAACAGCCGGCGTCCGTTAGATAGGCGGTACCGTTAGTCAAAATTCGTTCATCAGCAGTTTGGACATGCGTGTGTGTACCAACGAGCACCGAGACTCGTCCATCAAGGTGCCAGCCCATAGCCACCTTTTCTGCTGTCGCCTCAGCGTGCATATCTACAAATATAAGATTGGTTTCTTTGCTAATTTCATTCACTAAGCGATCTGCCACCATAAATGGTGAATCCAGTGGCTCCATAAAAATGCGACCTTGAATATTTAAAATGCCAACCTTCACGCCACCCGCCTCAATAAGGCAAAATCCCTTGCCTGGTGTCCCTTCCGGATAATTGGCCGGACGCAAGACGTTATTGTGTTTATCAATGAAGCCGAAGATTTCCTTTTGATCGAAAGTATGGTTGCCACCGGTAAATACATTTACGCCGGCTTGGGAAAGTTCTTCAATATGCCTTTCAACCACACCAAAACCATGGGCAGCATTTTCCACATTGCAGATAATAAGATCCGGTTTGTTTACAAGCTGTTCAAGGTACTCAACAACCACCCGGCGTCCGGGCTTACCAATTACGTCCCCCAGGAACAAAACCGTCAATTTTTTGTTAGATTCCATGAATTGAGAATACCCTACAATTAGCAGTATGGCTAGTAAACCTAAAGTACCCGAACATTTGGCAAAGACATCCCTAGTATGTCTTGCCCTTTTTATGTCGGTTTCCAGCGCTCAATCAAAACCAACAAGCAAATCAAATTCCGGACCGCTTGTGCCACCGCCGCCACCTATTGTTGTGCCATCCGGTTTTAACATGAATTTTCCAGTGTCGGCACCAGTCGAATATTTATCAGAAGATCAGCTAAAGACAAACCGTCAGGACGTAGTAACAAG
>SBAT01000221.1 GCA_005240105.1 Chloroflexota bacterium | reverse complement strand
GATTGCTTGGTTTTTCTTTTGGTTTGCTAGGCATGGTATTTCCTGTACAAGCAAAAACTTAGGGACTTCTAACGTCCGAAAATCTTTCTTCCGGCGAGTGAATCTATCGCCAAGTCAAAATACTAGCACGCGTGTCAATTAGATAAGGCTAATCAGGACAATGCGCCGGATATATCTGCTACTGGCAAATTCGCCTGTAGAGCTTCAGTCCGAGCTGCTTGCAGGTCCTGAATAGTGATACCGTATATGGTACCAGGAGCTTGTCCCAGGCAAATTTCAGCGCTGGTGGCAAAGTCCGCCAATGGTCCAGTTACGTAAATCTCTTTTTTGATTTCTACATCACGGGCAGTTTCATTAAGTGCTGCAGTTGAAGTCTTGTTTTTGCTCAACGATCTAACCATCAGTGCTGCCGGATCAACTAATTGCACATGTGACGGTAAAAGAGCGCTCAGAGGACCGGCTAAAAATGGGTAGTGGGTGCAGCCTAAGACAACGCTGTCAACGCCGGCTTTTTCCAGTTGTGATGCATATTTCGACAATGTTTTCTTGGTTTCTTCTGAATTTATTTGACCTGATTCAACAATGCCGACAAGTTCCGGACAACCAATTTCGACAACTTCGCAATCGTTGCTGAATTCTTTTATGGCCTTGGAAAACGCCTGGCTCTTCACAGTGGAATTAGTGGCTAGAACACCAATTTTTTGTTTGCCTTGGAGTGCTCGTGTTAGATGTTCTGCGGTTGGCTTAATCAGATCGTAAACAGGTACTTTTGATTGAGCGCAAGCGGTCGAATAAGCTAATGCTGCACTCGTATTGCAAGCCATTACTATTTGATCGGCGCCCTTGTTCGATAACCAGGCAACAATTTCTTCGACGAAAGTTTTGATTTCTTGGCTTGAGCGATTGCCGTAGGGTAAGCGAGCCGTATCTCCTAAATAAAGGAAGCGATAAGATTGTGCTTCACCGCGGGTTGCAAAGTGGCTTTCCAGTTGACGTAAAACTGAAAGTCCGCCTACTCCTGAATCAAAGAGACCGATGGTAATCTGACCTTGACGCAATTTAACTCTTATCCTTAATAATGCCCAGGCTAGTTCACTGGGGCGGCTTTTTCAGTGGCCGCATTCGCCTGATAATGTTTATTCAGATAGAGGATAACACCTCTTGCTATGGCTTCGGCAATTTGATTTTGGTAATCAGTAGAGATTAATTTTTCTCTCTCTTCCTTATTAGTAATGTAACCAACTTCTGCCAGGACTGCCGGAACATCAGTATGGTTGATTACGTAGAAGCGAGCCTTACGGACATTCCGGTCCGGCACTTGTAAACCGCCGACGAGGCTTCTGTGAACGATGTCGGCAAGGCTTTTGCTTTGTTCTGTTTGGTAATACGTCTCAATGCCTTGAATTGCCGATGCTGTTTCCAGTGAGTTGATATGCACGCTGACAAAGGCGTCAGGTCTTGTTGAATTGGTTATTTTCACCCGGTCTTCTAGTGACACAAATGTGTCGTCGGAACGAGTCATTTCTACCTTTATGCCTTTGTCTAAGAGTGCCTTCTTTAGCTTTTCTGTAATAGCCAGTGTCAGTTCTTTCTCTTGTACGGCCGCTCGTTGGGCACCGGGATCGGAACCACCATGACCGGCATCAAGAACGACTTTTGTTCCTTCAACGACGCTGAGATTGTCGAGCAGATTTTCTTTTGTGCTGACCGTAAGAGTAAGTAAGTTTTCGCCGTTAGACAATTTTTCTTTTACTAGCAAATTGGGATTTGTTAGATCCAGAACTATTCTGGCTAGATTCTCACCGGAAGACGGAGCGCCAACGCGAATGGAATTTAAGAACGGATTGGATTCGAGAACCGGTGCTTCTGCTGTGAGCAATTCCGGCATGCCATCAATATCGAGCACGTACCTTTCCGGATCGTGTAACCTGAATGCGCGATAGACCAAAGCTGGATTGGTGTGCAACCGGATAACGGCATTGTTTTCCGTGACAGTAGCTTCAACAGGTGATGTCGGGAAATTTCCGTTGCTGTCTAGATCTCTCAATCGGGAAAGCGATGTGAAAAGCAATTTGCGTGCGTTGTTTGACACCGGATTGAATGAAGCGGCAGTCGTTGCCTGTACATTCTTAAGTGGATTGGGAATTTCCGGCACTACCCTAGCAGCAGGTATCGCTTTTGGTTCTGTCTTGGCAGTCTCAGTCTTGGGTGATTTTGTTGTGTCCGGCAAAGTAGATTTTGCAGCAACATTTTCGGTGAGGCGCGGTGTGGATACTGGCTTGGATGCTACAAGAGTTTTTAATGGCGGCAAGATATTGGACTGGCGTGTATTGACTGTTGGCATTGGTCGAATGCTTGGTGCCAGTGGTGGGTAGTTTGCCGGGGCAATTGGCGCACGGCTGCTTGCCGCCAAACTTGATCCACGACCAAAACTTGTGCCGACAGGAGGACTGGGAATTTCCTTCTTTACTATTGGCGGTGCCACGGCAATTTCCCTAGACAAATTGGATGCCGGCCACTTGACTATGAGTGTGCCTGGAGTGGATTTAAAAGTGAGTTGTCGTAAATAAGTTGGATTATTTGTAGTTACAGAAATTCGGAAAGTGGGTGGGTTTTCCTGAAATTGTCCGTACCTTATCTGCTTGATTCGAGGATCATTTGATGGATGATTGATCAATCCAGAGGGGTGGTCCCAAATAAGACCAAAAAAGTCCGCGACCATAACAGTATTGCCGTCCGGGCCAGGAAAGTATTGAATTATCGGGGCACCAAGCGGTCTTGGCAGGCTTGTGCTTATTACTAGAAATTTTCCAGAGGCATCAGGCACGACAGAGACCACGTGATTGACCTTCTGAGGCTGCGAGTAACCTCTAGGGCAAATCGATATCGTTGTCGTAAGCGCAATTGCAATTGCTAATGCTGCTTTCAAATTCGACATGAAGCAACCTTAACCTTCTAGTACAGGTAAATTTTATCATGACAGATAGGTTGTAAGAAGGTTGACTTTTGATAAGGGAAAAGAGTTCCCACTGCGTTATCTTTAATCTTGAAATTACGTCTAAGTGAGCGAAGCCAAGGTTGCGATAGCAACCCACAGCTGAACGAACGCTAGACGTTAAGAAGATGAGGTCGATACCTCGTCGGGGGAAAAGCGAAGCAAGGGTTGCGATGAGCAATCCGCTGCAAGGAGAGGACACTAAATGTGTCCTCGGACAAAGGGATGCCGGAAGGCAAGCGAAGGCGAAGCGTTATTTATAACGCGTAGCCGGAGCCTGTTAAAGACGGCAAGCGAAGCAAGAGTTGCGGTGAGCAATTCGCTGCGAAGCGAGCAAGGGAAGCCGGAAGGCAAGCGAAGGTGAAGCGATAGCGCAACCGGAGCGTTAAAAAGGAGTTACTACCGTGGACCTGAACAACATCATGGTGCCGATTGGCTGTGCATTCGTCGCCATTCTCTATGGGCTTTTTGTTAGCCTCTGGGTTTTGAAACTTAACGCAGGCAACGAAAGAATGCAATCAATTGCCGAGGCAATTCAAGAAGGCGCTAATGCCTACATGAATCGCCAATACATGACAGTGGCAATTGTCGGTGCAGTGCTTTTTGTAATCATCGGTTTGGTTTTGGGCTGGACGACAGCTTTTGGTTTTGCCACCGGAGCAATTCTTTCTGCCTTGGCTGGCTACATTGGCATGTTCGTGTCAGTGAGAGCGAACGTGCGTACCGCACAAGCTGCAACTGAAGGACTGGCAAAAGCGCTTGATGTTGCTTTCAAAGGTGGTTCGGTTACCGGTCTTTTGGTAGTTGGACTGGGACTTCTGGGAGTCTCTGGTTTCTATGCTATGACCAACGATGTGAATGCGCTTATCGGACTTGGCTTTGGTGCCAGTTTGATTTCGGTGTTTGCCCGTCTTGGCGGTGGTATTTACACCAAAGCTGCAGACGTTGGAGCCGACTTGGTTGGTAAGGTCGAAGCAGGAATTCCTGAAGATGATCCACGCAACCCGGCTGTTATCGCCGACAACGTAGGCGACAACGTTGGCGATTGCGCAGGCATGGCCGCTGACTTGTTCGAAACTTATGCTGTGACCGCTATTGCCACAATGCTCCTTTCATCAATTGTCTTCAAGGAGCAGATTGCCGCTGGTCACACATCCATTCTGCTTTACCCGCTAGTCATGGGTGGTGTTTCTATTTTGGCTTCCGTATTTGGTGCATTCTTTGTGCGCTTGGGTAAGAGCCAGAACATCATGGGCGCGCTCTATCAGGGTCTTGTGGTGTCGGGAGTGGTGGCAGCTGGTGCCTTCTATCCAATCACCATGCAAATGATGAGCGGACTGACATTGCGTGGAGCAGAAGTTGATCCAATGCGTTTCTGGGCTGCGTCATTAATTGGTCTTGTAGTAACGGGATTGCTCGTATGGATTACCGAATACTACACATCGACCGCATATGGTCCGGTGCGCAGCATTGCTAAAGCTTCCGAAACTGGACATGCCACCAATATCATTGCCGGCTTGGCCGTTTCGATGCGTTCGACAGCCTTGCCTGTAATTGTGATCATCGCCGGCATTCTCACTTCGTATGCCTTGGCTGATATTTATGGTGTGGCATTGGCTGCAATGGCTATGTTGTCCATGGCCGGCATTATTGTCGCCATTGACTCTTATGGACCTATTACGGATAACGCCGGTGGTATCGCTGAAATGTCTGAGATGCCAAAAGAAGTTCGGGCAATTACAGATCCGTTGGATGCCGTAGGCAATACAACCAAAGCTGTGACCAAGGGTTATGCCATTGGTTCAGCTGGACTGGCTGCCATTGTGTTGTTTAACTCTTACACTCAAGATTTGCAGCATGCCATAACCGAAAGTGGCAGCAATGCGATTATCACTTTCGATCTGTCCAATCCATTCGTATTGGCTGGATTATTCCTTGGTGGCTTGATTCCGTTCTTGTTCGGTGCCTTGGCAATGGAAGCCGTGGGACACGCAGGCGGACTTGTTGTTGAGGAAGTAAGAAGACAGTTCAAGGCAATTCCAGGCATCATGGAAGGCACTGCTAAGCCTGATTATGCAGCTTGCGTGGACATCGTCACACGTAGTGCTATCAAGCAAATGGTATTGCCTGCACTTCTGCCTGTTATGACGCCTGTTATTTTGGCGGCACTCGGCTATTTCTGGCTGAGCAACGCCATGCCTGGCGAGTACGCAGCTGCCAAACTTTTGGGCGGTGTACTTGTAGGCTCGATTGTGACCGGCATCTTTGTTGCCATCTCCATGACATCTGGTGGTGGTGCTTGGGACAACGCCAAGAAATACATTGAAGAAGGTCACCATGGCGGCAAGGGATCCGATGCCCACAAGGCTGCCGTAACCGGTGATACGGTCGGCGATCCTTACAAAGACACGGCTGGTCCGGCTATTAACCCGATGATCAAAATCTTGAACATCGTAGCCCTCTTGCTAGTCAGGTTTGTCGCTAGATAATCTAGAAAATAAGACAAGGATCGCAAATGAAGCGATTGGCTGAAAGGCCAATCGCTTCAGGCTTTTGGGGTTTTGCTTCTCCCAAGCAACTTGCCAAGGAGGGGGTTTCTATAAGGAACGAGATAGGTATTTTCAATATAATTCCACTGGCCATTAATAGTAGGATTGAGCAGGTAACCGAAATGAGCTCGAATGTTTTTGCTGGTACAACTTCCGCTTCCGCAGCAACTGCGGCAACCGCTGCCGATAGGCAAGCTCGGATAGCTGAAGAAGAGGCGTTGTTAGAACTGGAGAGCCGCGTGTGTTCCTACGGCGATACTGTTCACTACGCCGAGCGTCCCAAGATTTTTGCCCACTGCGACGGCAGCTATCTGTTCGATGGCGATGAAACACCCTATCTCGATTTGCAGATGTGGTACTCAGCCGTTAACCTCGGCTATTCCAATCAGCGTGTTAACGATTCTTTGAAAAATCAAATTGATACTCTGCCGCAATTAGCCTGCCAGTACTTGCACAAAGAAAAAATCGAATTGGCCGACAAGATTGTCGAATCAGTCAAGGAAGGCTTTGGTCAAGGCGGCCGCGTGCACTTCAACGTCGGTGGCGCACAAGCAGTTGAAGATGCATTGAAGCTCGTACGCAAGACAACCGGCAAGAGCCGCATGTTTGCTTTTGAAGGCGGCTATCACGGCAGAACACTTGCTGCTTCATCGATAACCTCGTCTTATCGTTATCGTGAAAGCTACGGTGAATTTGGCGATCGCGCTCAGTTTATTCCTTACCCATACTGCTTCCGTTGCCCATACGGCAAGAAGCCGGATTCATGTGAATTGTATTGCGTCCAGCAGATTGAAAGACTATTCGAGCATGAATACACAAGTGTATGGAACCCGAAATCTAAGCGTTCGGAGTTCGGTGCTTTCTTTGTAGAGCCAATTCAAGGTACAGGTGGATATGTGATACCACCGCAAGGCTATTTTGAGAGACTGGCGAAAGTTTGTGAAGATCACGGCATCATGCTGGTCGATGACGAAATCCAAATGGGCTTCTATCGCACAGGAAAACTTTGGTCGATGGAGCACTTCAATGTCAAACCAAACATCATTGTTTTTGGTAAAGCACTGACTAATGGCATGAACCCCCTGTCCGGCATCTGGGCTCAGGATAATCTAATAAGTCCCGATAAGTTTGGACCAGGTTCTACTCACTCTACATTCTCTTCCAATACGTTAGGCACAGCTACCGGCCTGGAAGTGATGAAGATATTCGAAGAAGGCAACTACGAACAGAAAGTTGCTGAAAAAGGAAAATACTTCCTCAATATCCTGCAAGACTTGAAGCGCAAGCACCCGGAAGTTGGCGATGTCGATGGATTGGGTCTGGCTTTGAGAATGGAGATGTGTGAAGCCGATGGTTATACGCCATCTAGAGAACTTGCTGATCGTATGTTCCAGAGAGGTCTGGAAGGCAATCTCAAGGTCAATGGCAAACAAGTCGGCTTGATTCTCGATATCGGTGGATATTGCAAGAACGTTGTGACGCTTGCCCCATCGTTGGAAATCTCCAAAGAAGAGATGGATCTAGCTCACGAACTCTTAGACATGCTCATTACCGAATGCAAGAAGGCGTAATCGATGAAAGCCAGTCTTTCCATATACTGCGACTTTGACGGGACGATAACCACGCGCGATAGCGTAGATTTCTTGTTGGAAAATGTAGCAGCTGACGGCTGGAAGCAAGTTGAGGAAAAATGGGAGCGCGGCGAGATTGGCTCTCGTGACTGCATGGCTCAACAAGTCCGCTTATTTGAAGGCGGATGGGCAGCCATGGAAAATGCGCTTTCTGGAATTATTGTGGATCCAACTTTTAAGAATTTTGCTTTCTGGTGTGAAAAGAATTGCATTGACCTGCATGTTGTAAGTGATGGGATTGATCGAACAATCGATTTTGTCTTGGGCAGAGATGGTATTAAGGTGACAACAATAAGCGCCAATGCCCTTGTTGAAGAAGACAGCCAGACAGTTTCTCTGGAATTTCCCTTTGCTTCGCGTTCTGGCAGCTGCGCCTCTGGTGTTTGCAAATGCGAAATACTAGAAAAGGGTAAAGTTGGGCTGTCTAAGCGCATTTTTATTGGCGATGGACGCAGTGATTTTTGCTGCGCCAACAAAGCTGATGTATTGTTCGCCAAGCATAGGTTGGCAAAATATTGCGCAGAAAATCAAATCGCTTATACGGAATTTGACGATTTTAACGACATTAAGGCAGCTCTTACCAAATTGTTTGCCCTTTCGGAAAATTCGGAGAACGGATCTGTAGAAGAAGGTGGAAAAGGTGTCAGACTTGGACAACAACCAGCTATCTAATGTTGGCATTTTACTACTGCACGGACTAACAGGTGTGCCGGCGGAAATGCGTCCACTGGCCAAACACCTGGAAAAGCTAGGTTGCGAAGTTTCTGTACCGATGCTGTCCGGACATGGTGCCGGACATAAGGAATTGCTTGCCACGACCTGGCAGGATTGGGTAGAAGGGGCCAGAGCTAATTTAAATGATCTACTGAGCCGCAATTCTCACGTTTTTGTCGGCGGGTTATCTATGGGTTCATCAATTGCCTGTATTTTGGCTGCTGATGAGCCGCGTGTTGCCGGCTTTATATCGCTTTCCACTACTTTGCGTTATGACGGCGAAACAGTGCCCTTAACGGAAGTTCTTCTACCACTTGTGGATTTATTTCCTTTCCTTGGCACGAATTGCTACTGGACGGAAAGTCCTCCTTACGGCTTGAAGGACGAACGCTTGCAACGTATTATCACCCGCTCGGTTGAGCGGGCGAAAAATGGTGAAACGAGCGACTTTGGTCTCTTCCGCACCTACGCCGGTTCTGTCCGTCAGATGTGCCATTTAGTGACTGAAGTTAGACGAAAGGCGCAATTTGTTACTTGCCCGACTGTCGTTATTCATAGTTTAGAAGATACAATGACTAGCATTGATAATGCTGCGGAAATCTATTCCAGGCTGCGCAGCAAGGATAAGGTAATTCAGTACCTCAATGAGTGTGACCATGTGCTGACACTGGACTTAAAAAAAGACAAAGTAGCTCAAATGGTTGGTGACTTTATCTCGCGTATTGTGACCGGAAGAAAGAAGGTAGAGCAAGAATGCAGTATGGTCTAACGGTTGAAGTTCATCCTAATATCAATCCTCTATCGGAGAGCGACTGGCAGTGCCATTTTCCCGATCAAATAGAACCAAAAGTTATAGCCGGAATGTCCGAGTCGAAAGGCGAGTACCTAAGCATAGTTGTTAAGAGTGAGGACAAGCCAATTTTGCTGGTGCCCATGCAAGTGAAAGAAGTGCGGGATCTAAGCTTGTTTGAATCTGTTGTCAACGACGCAGGCGGAATTCTTCAACAATGCGGTAACGTCGTAAGTGAATGGTACACCAGCATTTTCTTTGGTCGCCGGGTTACAGATCTCTTTCAAAATAACTATGTGGTGATTTCTCCTGCCGTGGTACCGGGAAGCACGCTGAATAAGGAAGCCTTAGATCAAGCTTTTAGAGTCTATAACTCACTTGCGAAAACGATGCCGGTTGCTCTGCTGGGCAATCCACGACATGACGCAAGTATGGTCAAGGCTGCGGCTGCCGAGAATTTGATATGAAAGTTTCAGTTAAACAATTACGATTCGTAGGTTTAATTGCAGTCTCGAGTATTCTTCTGGCTCCGGCATTTGCTCTGGAGATATCAGAGACAAATGAGAAAGAGTCTTTGCGCGGAACTTTGCATGGGAAAATAAGTCTTGATGCATCGTCTGATCCAATTATCAAGTGCATCAATGATTTGACCGATGTTGCCTTAGCCAATGACGCCAATATCAAAAAAATCAATGCCTACGTCGATAGATTTAAGGGCTTGAAGCATGCCATCGTCCACCGGTCGAAAGATGCTTTGAATTACGTGATCCTCTACAAGGGAACCTCTCAGTCGTCTGAAGCCAGTGATGTAATTCTGGACGAAAAGCAAAAGCTAAAAGGGCGTAGTTCAGCAGAATATATGAGACAAAAGCTCATTGATCGAACTGGGCTTTCTGTCACTCAGACCATCCTGGATATGGCTATGGGTTTAGGCAGTGCTGATAGCGCAGCTGGAGCTTGCCAAGTTAAGGCAGCTACCGAGAAGTTGACCACACTTGTCGGCAAAGACAAGGCTGACGAAACGCTTCATTTCCTACAGGAGATGCTTAAACAAAATCCAGTTGCTGATGATACATGGAGTCAAAAGCTCTGGAGCATTAGTCAGAAGGCTGACAGGCAAAATTATCTGGTTGATCTTTCTGTCGCCACTGATCCTGTTTCGCAGGAAATAGTCAATTATTTGCACAAATACAATAACGTTTCCAAGCTCAATCGTGGTTCGCAAAAACTTGTCAGAACAACACTTGGGATTGCCTCATTGAGCCCGACACTTGTGGCACCGGCTGCTCAAGCGGCTTTGTTTGCTTGGGTGATGGCTTCCGGTGGTTCGGAAGAAGATAAGTTGCTGAGAGAGGTCTATTTAGCCAAGGCTTTGGACAGCCGGAATAAAACTGTCTCCGAGAAGGCTCATCTGGCTCTTGAGTATTACCAGATGTCCTTGCTGACGAAGAATCCTGTACTTTTCCATTGTTGCCGTTCTTTGGTCAAGCAAATGGCCGGTGATACCAATGCTAATTGCCTGTTGTCCCAGGGCACATTCATTGGCCAACAGCCGGTTAAGGAAGAGGAAATTTCCTTCAGCGACGACGAACCTAAGAAGACCAAGAAGAAAAAGCGCAAAGCAAAAACGGCCGTGAGTACAGTCGATAACGAAACTGCAACCAAGTAATTACAGGGTCGCTGGAAGATTGGCGTGTTCAAGCGTTGATGGTGCATCGCGTGAGGTCATTGGTTGTGTTCGTGAGAGTACATCAACTAGATAGTCAACTCCGGCTACGCTAATCATGAAAGCGGCTTCAGTCCTTGTGATGTGACCTTTTTCGCGTAGGTACCAGAGTGTCCATTCGATGTCTTGCATATTGCAGTTCAAGCAGTCCATGAGCATTTTTGCGGAGGCTCCACCTGTTTGGGGGCGCTTTCTGCGTGCTTCTAAGAGCACTTGCAAAACGGCTAAACGCAGTTCAACCTCTGAAAAAGAGAGTGACATTTTAGGAATGTCCGGTTTGGCTGCCTGTCCTGGCGCAGCCGACTGTGCTTGTGTTTGTAAGCCCAATTGCATGTCGTATGCCTGGCGTCTGCCTCTGTCAGAGAGTGTGCGATAGGCTTCCGAGACCAGTCGGAATTTTTCTGCATCACCGGATTCAGCATTGTCCGGGTGAAATTGTGCGGCGAGAAATCTATATGCATAACGAATGACGGTCGGATGGGCATCGACGTCAACTTGCAGCATTTTATAGAAAGTCTGTGTTGTCAGCGGCTGTGCCGGCTGGGCTCCTGGCTGTTGACCTGGCTGTCCTTGCGGTCTGGGCGGTGGTGGTGGCGGCTGCCATGACATATTTTATTGTCCTTTCAGGAGATTGTTTGCAATTACCAAGCGTTGGATTTCTGATGTGCCCTCATAAATTTCAGTGATTTTCGCATCGCGCATATAACGCTCGACTGGATAATCAGTCACGAATCCATAACCGCCAAAGATCTGAACACACTTAACCGTTGAGCGCATTGCTACTTCCGCGGCAAAGAGTTTGGCATGTGCTGCTTCTTTGGTGAAGCGCTTGCCTAAATCCTGTGCCTGGCTGGCATGCAATGTTAGAAGTCGGGCAGTGTCTATCTCTACAGCCATTTCCGTCAACATGAATTGAATTGCTTGCAGTTTGTTGATTGTCTGACCGAAAGCAACTCTTTCTTTGGCATAGGCAGAGGCGTGGTCCCAAGCGCCTTGGGCAATGCCTACAGCCTGGGCGGCAATGCCGATTCGACCGCCGTCAAGCGTGGCCATGGCTACCTTAAAGCCTTCGCCTACTTGTCCAAGCATGTTAGCCTTTGGCACTTTGGTGCCGTCAAAATGAAGCTCACATGTCGATGAACCTCTGATGCCGAGCTTGTCTTCCAGCTTGCCGAAAGTAAAACCCGGTGATCCCTTCTCTACAACAAGTGCTACAAGTCCCTTGTGTCTTAGTTGCTTGTCGGTTTGGGCAATGACCAGATAGTAATCAGCTTCTACACCGTTTGTGATCCAATTTTTTGATCCGTTCAAAATGAAGTGGGGACCCTGGTCGACAGCCATGCAAGTGGCAGCTGCTGAATCCGATCCTGAGCCAGGTTCGGACAGGGCAAAGGCTCCCATCTTCTCACCCTTGCACATCGGTGTGAGAATTCTTTGTTTCTGTTCTTCACTGCCGAATAAGTAAATCGGCTTTGCGCACAAGGAAACGTGAGCGGAATACATGACGGAAGTGGTGGCACAGGACTTAGCCAGTTCTTCCACTACAATGGCATACGAGACCTGATCAAGTCCGGCACCGCCGTATTTTTCCGGAAATACAAGCCCGCAGAGATCAGACGCCGCCAACAGCTGCCAGTTTTCCTTGGGGAAGCGGTGGAGTCTGTCTATTTCGGCTGCCTTCGGAGCAAATTCATTCTTTGCTATATCTGCAACCATCTCTTTGATGAGCAATTGCTCTTCAGTGAGATCAAATGTAATTTTGTTATCTTTCACACAGGGTTCCATAATCATGGTGTACGTCTCAAACCTTTCGCGACCGCACAATGACACGGGAATAGATCATATCACCAGGCCAATTGCCACTCACAAACTTGGCTTCATCAATAAAGGTGAAACTTTCTAAAAGGCAGACTAAAAACATATACATCTTGGGTACTGAAAGAGTGTGACCTACTGTCAGGTGCGCCAAAATGAAAAAAAAGCAGGTCCTCTTAGCTGGTAATAAGTCCTCACTAGGGGCGGTTGAGGCGGCTCTCAAGGGGGCCGGTTTCGGCTTAATCGTGGCGGATAGTGCCTTTGCTGCCTTTTCCGAGCTTGTCAAGTCTAGGCCCAGCGCTGTCATTATTGGCTCCGGACTGGAAGATCTCAAAAGTTATCAGCTAGCCTGTCTCATTAAATCCGGCTGTAAGAACCCGCAACTGCCGGTTGTTGTCTTAGACAGTAACAACGGCAATCCGGGTTTTTGGACAAATGCCAAATTGGCGGATCTCAAGATCCAAGTATCCAAAAAGGAAGATGTTGACAACCTGGTCTCCAGATTAAGTGTTCTCATCGACGAGACGGAAAAATTTCAAGAGTCATCGGCTGACACTTGGTACCCAATAGTGCCGTCGGAAAATGCACCCGACAAGTATCTCCATTTAATTGATGACTTGTTGATTGAACGGTTGATGGGGCAAGTGTCCAGGCTTCTAATCGAAGTTGTAGAACCGCGCAACCAGTTTTTGGAGCAGTACTTTAGATTGCTGACCAACGTATTTGACTGCGAAGTTGTAGGCATTGTCGTATTAAGCTCCAATCGCCCATGGCTTAGTTTAAGAGCTAATTTGCCGGTAAAGCGCAAGGCTCTCGAAGACTTCAAAGACAGTGTAATTAAACAGCTAGATGCAGTTAAGGATATTGATGTTGAATTTCAGGGCGATGTTCAGGACAAGAGTGGTGAAGGAATTGCTTCCTTTGAAGTCTTGCCCGTTGTTGCCGACAAGACAAATTTAGGCGCAATTGTTTTTGGCAGTGCCGACAAGAAAGGATTTGATGAAGCAACTAAGTTAGCGATGCGTCATTTGCAGAGGATGATCCTGCCCGTTATGCGTTTATTGCTTGCCAGCCAGGAAATAGAAGTGCTCTATCAAAAGGAAATGCATAGATCATCAACGGATGCCTCAACCGGACTGTATAACCTGGAATTTTTGGTCGGCTTCCTGCAACAACAATTGCTCTTCTCATACCGGCAAAAATCTCCTGTTGGTTTGCTTATTGTCGATGTGGATAACCTCAAGTCCATTAACGATGAATTTGGTTACCAGATAGGCGATCTGGTTTTGTCTAGAATGGCAAACAAAATGCTCTCTATGACTAGAGCTTCCGATTTAATTGCTCGTTATGGTGGTGATGAATTCGCAGTCGTCATGCCGAACGCCGACATATCAGGTGCAAAGGTCTTGGCTGAGAAAATTCGCTTGGAAATGCCGACCATGAATTTTGTATTGCCCGGGCAAAAGAAAGCTCCTAAAGTCACGGTCAGCATTGGTTGTGCCGGGTTCAATATGGAAGATTTGAACCCTGAAACCATTTTGCGTGATGCAAAGCATGCTTTGCAGCGAGCTAAGTCTTCAGGCGGCAACAAGGTCTCGGCGTAGTATCTGTAGCAAAGGACAAAGAGAAATTGTCCAGAGCATGGAACTTGTCAGGGCAAACCAGACTTGTCCAATTGTTCCGGCTATTAAATCCGGCTTTGTGCTTAAATGTACGGCTAAGACAATCAATTGTGGTGCTGAAAGTACTGCATTCACTAAAAGCACAATGGCTATTGCCAAACAAAGAATAAGTCCATGATTGAGAAACAGTTTTACGGATTTAAGAGCCGTTGCCTGATAGGACAAGTTGAACCTGCTTGCCATTGCTGTTGCCACCACTGTCATGGCGGCTGTTATCACCGTAAAAATGAGAATGCCACTGTTCAAAAGTATGCTTAAGGAGTCAGGTAGCGTGACAAGATTTAGGGCCTGTAAGCTGGGGGAATTAGCCAGGGTCTGAATAAAGACTAAGAAGGTAAGTGGAACAACGGGAACCAGTAAATACAGCGAAAAGATGAACCAGAATTGGAATAAGGACTTTTGATTTTGCGCTACTTCGGCAAGCGCTGATTTAACTGCTAATTTTTTCTTCTCAACGCTGCCGGTATCTGAAAACAAACGAAAGCGGCAAAAGGCTGTTAATCGATTGAGCCAAATTGTCAGTGACCAAACCGTAAGGGCTAGACCAAGGAGGCTTGTAATGCCGCCTACCGCCAATTTCTGCGTTAGAGCATCCAATGTTTGCCCTACTAGATTGGACGTGTCTGAGAGCGTATCAAGGCTTATCAGGATGGAAATATTAGCTAAAGCCAAAAGCAGGGCTGGAAAAATGCAGTAAGGAAAAAAGAGCCGGGAGTCGAAAAGGGCTAGTGTCCACCATTGCCTGTCAGACAAGAAGGAGAATCTTAAGCTAGATTTATCATTGGATGGCATTGGTGAAGCTCTGTTCGATTGGGCAATACGGCAATTCGAGGAGAATTACAAGTAACAAAGGAAATTGAAACTAAGCTTACCAAACACAGCTTCTTGACAAAATTTGCTACTATTTTCTGTCTTGATTCTCCACCAAGCGCCGAGAAGTCAAGTGTCCGACTTGGTTTTTTCATGGAAGGAATCTTTTTGTGATCCTGGTTCTGAACAAAAGTCTGAGTGAATCCGATATTGCCGATATTGCATCGCAAATCGAACGTCTTGGTTTGGGCGCTCAGATTGTTGGTGGTCAGACCAATCCACTAGTTTTTGTTTCCGGTAATGCGCAGACTCACCCGTCACACATATTTAGCCGTATTGCCGGTGTAGAAAAGGTTTTGAAGCTGGGACCAGCTTGTCCTCGCGTTGATGCTAAGGATATTCGCCCAATAACAATTGGACAAGGTGTCACAATCGGTGGTGGTGCTAAACCGATTGTCATCGCTGGACCATGTTCGGTGGAAAGTCAGGAAATGCTTTTGGAAACGGCTCAGGCGGTGAGAGCTGCCGGAGCGGTAATGTTGCGCGGTGGCGCTTATAAGCCAAGAACAAGTCCATATGATTTCCGTGGTCTGGGCAAATTAGCACTGGAATATATGGCACAAGCAAGATCCCAAACCGGATTGCCTGTGGTCAGCGAGGTAATGTCAATTGAACAGCTGGAAATAGCCAGCGAGTACGTGGACATGCTGCAGATTGGTGCTCGCAATATGTACAACTACGAACTTTTGAGCGCTGTTGGTAAATCCAAATTACCGGTTCTATTAAAGCGGGCAATGTCGGCCACCGTTAGTGATCTTTTGCAGGCAGCTGAGTACATCATGCTCGGTGGCAACGAAAAGGTAATTCTTTGCGAGAGAGGAATTAGGACCTTCGAAACCTACACACGTAACACGCTTGATTTGAGCTGTGTTGCTGCTTTGAAGTCCTTAACCAATTTGCCTGTAATTGTCGACCCCAGTCATGCTACCGGCAGAAGAGACTTAATTCGCTCCATGTCGCGTGCGGCAATTGCCGCCGGAGCCGATGGACTGATTATTGAAGTCCACCCACAACCAGTTAGAGCAATGAGCGATGCTGCACAAGCAATTACGCCGGCCGAATTAACCAAGATAGTTGCTGACACACGTAAAATTGCCGACTTATTTTCTGATGACACAGACAAGCTTGAAACTCCCGTTTTGAGCCTGGCTTCCACGGTCTCATAGTCCCTGGCTTTCACGCTAAAATCAATTAGAGGTAATAGTTATGAGTTTGACGAGAATCCAAAAATTGACGCTCTTGTCGGCGTTGTCTCTGGTTGTTGGTCAGCCTTGTTTTGCCCAGGCGACTGCCGCGCCTGCCCTTAAAAAGGATGAAATGCCAGGGGATACGGCCAGTACCATTCAAATACCTGCGGTTCATGTCAGTAATTTAGCCAAAGCAATCGATGACTATAAGGCTGGTCCAAGTGAAACAACTTGGGCTCCTGTCGTAAGCTTTTTGCAGACTCTCCTTAATGATCCGCAAGCGACACAAACAGATCTGTCCAAGCTGCAATCAATTATTCCTCAGTTAGGGCAAATTGGTCTCAAGGTTTTCGATGGTGGACAAGCACGCATCTGGACCTTTCCGCAAATTACCCAAAGTCGCGAAATTATAGTTGAGTGGCGTGAGGTCAAAACGACAAAACCGGCAGCGGGGGTTAAATTTGCCCCTAAATCGGTAATTGCTCATACGCAACTAATAAGTATTCCCGATGTATTGGTTGCTGATGCCAAAGTAGTAAGTGTGCCAGCTGCCGCCCCTGCTAAAGCAGCTGTGGCCAAAGGGGCTAAGACAGCCACTAAAGGCCCAGCGCCTCAAGCAAAGATACCGGGAGCTAAGTTTCTTGTTTTGACAGGCAATGAAAAAACAGTGAAAACCGTATGGTGGAGTTCCTACAAGTTTACAGCTAGCGGCTGGCTGCCAGCTGCAGACCTGATGTCCAATATTCCACCTTCGCTGAATAATGTTCAGGGTAAGGTTGGTTTGTCCGGTACGGATTTGGTCGTTACCGTGACACCAAGCGTTGGACAGACAACAAGCTATGGCAAACCAGATGCTTCTGCCTACAAATTGGTATTTCATCTAAACGGCGGCAAATACGTGATGGAAGGTACTGCCGTCGACGAAAGCATCCACAGCATCATTTTCCAATTCTTGAAAGCTGAGCGTGAGGGCAGAATGGAACTGGCCAAAACTTGGGTTGCCGATCCCAAACTGGCAAGCATTCCAAAGTATGTCGGTCTTTCATCCAGAATTTCTGATGCCCAAATGCGTCTTGTCGCTATGCCCAATCCGATGAATGGCTGTCAGCGCTTTAGGTTAGTTACTTATGGACGCGATGATTTGATTTTTGATGTTGGTAGAAGAAATGATCCAAAATCCAAGCAAATTCAATGGGTAATAAAGTCCATCTTTGTGGCACCTGCTGATCCGGCATTGCAAAAATTCGCGCGTAATCTGCCCTCATTCGATAGCTCCACGTTCGCGCGCTTGAATGCCGATTTAGAAGAGTCAAACAGCGTAGCTAATGCTCCTTCCAGTCAAGATCAACTGGAAGAGCCCAGCCCAGCGAAGAAATCTGTAGCCAGCAAGCGCTCTACAATCAAGTAATTGCATTAAGGTAGAAAGGACACTCAAATGGAATACAAATTAGAGACGAGTCCGCCGGCTCAGGTCGACAGCGGTCTTTTGGTGTTGGGCGTTTTTCAAGATCAAACTGTGGCTGACGCCATAAAGGATGTTCAGGCAGGTTTTAGTGAGCAATTCCTGCAAAAGGTTATTCAGTTTGCCCAAGAAGAAAATTTCAAAGCCTCCTCAAGCGAGATGCTCGTATTACCAACATATGGTGAATTACCAAGTAAGAAACTAGTTTTAGCAGGATTGGGTAAATCTGGCGATTATTCTGTCCAGCAAGCCCGTAAATTGGCAGGAAATATTGCTCGCCGCTTTTGTCTGAATGGGAAGACAGAGAAAGTTTGCTTTTTTGTGCCTAACAAAGACAAGGACGAGTCTCTAGCGCAAGCACTTGTTGAAGGAGCAATATTAGGTTCTTACTCTTTCAACAAATATAGATCCGGCAAGGACGACAAGAAAGAGTCTAATCTGCAAGAAATTGCAGTTGGTGGACTTAAGTTGCAGGCAGCTGATTTTGATAAAGCCTGCAAGCAGGGGGAAGCAATTGCTGAGTCGGTAAATTATGCTCGACAGTTAATTGCCGAACCGGCAAATTATTTGACTCCTTCCAGGCTAGCTGAGGAAGCTCGAACCAGAGGGCAAGAATTAGGACTGACCGTAGAAATTCTCGAACAGCCGCAAATTGAAAAGCTCGGCATGGGCTCTTTCTTGGGGGTTGCACGCGGAGCCAAGGAATTGCCGCATCTTATAGTAATGCGCTATAAGCACGACCAGGCTAAAAAGACCGTTGCTCTTGTCGGTAAGGGCATCACATTTGACTCCGGTGGATTGTCGCTTAAAACAGCGCAGAGCATGGAGCATATGAAATACGACATGTCCGGAGCCGCATGTGTGATAGCTTCAGCTCTGGCGTTAGCCAAACTAAAACCGAAAGTAAATTTGCTTGTTGTTGTCGGCGCTACTGAAAATATGCCTGGCGGACAAGCTCTGCACCCAGGTGATGTTGTCACAGCAATGAACGGCAAGACAATTGAAGTAAATAACACTGACGCTGAAGGTCGTCTTGTTTTGGCGGATGCTCTTTGCTATGCCTTACAAGAAGGTGCTGATGAGGTAGTTGACGTGGCAACGCTTACGGGCGCCTGCGTAACTGCTTTGGGTCGCGCTGCAGCCGGTATCATGGGCAATTCGCAAGAGTTTATTGATGCACTTATTGCTCGCGGTGCTGAAGCTGGTGAAAAGTTCTGGCAATTGCCTATGTATGACGAATACAAGGAAAGCCTGAAAAGTGATATTGCCGACCTCAAAAATGCCGGCTCGCGTGGTGAAGCTGGTACATCGTGTGCAGCTATGTTCCTGAAAGAATTCGTTGATGCCAGACCTTGGGTGCACATGGATGTAGCTGGTCCAAGCTGGCTCGATAAGGACAAAGACGAGCTGAACAAGGGCGGCACAGCCTTTGGTGTAAGAACACTTTGCTATTACGTGCTTAATTCAAAAAACTAGTGTGCCGTTGTTTGAGCAACTAGTTGCGTGATTGTTCTCATCAAGGGTATGAGTTCGTTTGTTTGACTTGATTGGCTTACAGTGACTAATATACCGCCGCCGAAATCAGCAATGACTAGAAATCCCTGTGGAGTTCTCGCCACCATTTGGAAGACGTGGTTATGACCAAGCATCTTGATGGTGTTCTCCGTGTTCAGGAAAATACCTAGTGCCCATACACCGATTGATTCGGGATCGTGTCCTGGAGGCAGGTTGTTGGCTATTAGAATTCCGTCGTGACCAACAATGACGGAGCCGGCAACACCAGGTTGGCTGCCTATGTGTCCAAGCAAGTTCTGTAATTCTTGGGCAGCTTCCATAGTCAAAACGCGCATGTCGGTGGAAGACAAATTACTGGAGGCTACTTTACCGAGCTTGGCCAGGTCCTTTTGGTCTAGCAGGAATTTGCCGATAGAAGATATCTTGCCGGAGCTTGTGTCTTGCGTTGTATCGACATTTTTTGCCAGTCGGCCAACACCTTCAATTTTGGGTGGTGATGGCGCTTGAGTGCCGCCGGTTGCTTGACGAATAGTCTCTACTGCTTGCGTCAGATTTACTTTCGGAGTGGAAGTTAGGGCAGACTCGCTTACGCCTAGATTCT
>SBAT01000299.1 GCA_005240105.1 Chloroflexota bacterium | reverse complement strand
TGGCAATTCCATCACCCGTGGCAACAAGTGGATTTGTTGTACGCTGGAAAACTTGACCTATTCCACCGGAAGCCAGCAGTGTGTTGTTGGCAAACAGAGCAATTGATGATTTACCATTTAAGAAATATGCGCCCAGGCAGTTATTGTCTTGAACAATTAAATCTAATGCTGCGCAATGTTCTAATACAGTGATATTTGTGTTGGTGCGAACACGATCGGCAAGGGCGGTGGTAATTGATCGCCCTGTTGTATCTTTGCAGTGCAGGACACGAGGTTGTCTGTGCCCGCCCTCAAGAGCGAGATCGAAAGTTTTATTCTCCTTGATGTCGAAATTGACGCCTAGTTTGCCCAGCTTTTCGACAAGCTTTGCTCCATCACGAATGATGAGCCAGGCTGTTAATTCATCCGTTAAACCGGCGCCAGATTTAATCGTGTCTTGAAAGTGTTTTTCAGGGGAGTCGAGAAAGCTCGCCGGAGTGACTGCAGCCAGTCCACCCTGTGCCCAGGACGTATTTGACTCAACCAGAGATCCTTTTGATACAAGAGCGACGGACTGTCCTTGATTGGCAAGTTCAAGCGCTGAAAGCAATCCTGCTAGCCCTGATCCAATTACAAGGCTGTCGAATTTTAACGAATCTGCTAGTGATGCCATACTCACCTCGTGGCGGTGCCGAATTAAACAATTGAGATCATTCTGTCTATGGAGAGTCTTGCCTTTTGAGCAATTTCTTCCGGTACTGTTACGTGATAAACGTCATTCTTAAGTGCATTATGTAAATTCTCAAGAGTGATCATTTTCATGTATTTGCAGGACATTTCATTGTCGATGGGTAGAAATTCCTTTTCCGGATTTTCCTTCTTGAGTCTGTGCAAGATGCCAATTTCAGTCGCGACAACAAATTGTTTAGCACTTGAAGCACTGGCTTGTTTCATCATGCCTTCGGTCGATGCAACTTTTAATGGGCATGTGCCGTTTTGTCTAATCACGCGGTCTAGATATGGCGTTAGACATCCACATTCGGGGTGGATAAGAAGTTCTGCTTCCGGATACTCTTTAATCTTTTCGTCAATTCTGCTTGGTGGAATGGCTGCGTGTACGTGACATTCGCCCATCCAGATGTGCATATTCTTGCGACCAGTCATCTTCTGAACCCAAGAACCTAAGAATTGATCAGGCAAGAAAAGTATTTCCTTGTCCTCAGGAATTGATTGAACAATCTTCAAGGCATTGCCGGAGGTGCAACAATAGTCGGTTTCTGCCTTAATCTCAGCCGTCGTATTTACATAAGAAACGACAATGGCATTTGGATGCTCGGCTTTCCAGGCGCGCAATTGGTCAATATTAATTGAATCCGCCAGCGAGCAGCCAGCCTTAAGGTCCGGAATTAACACGCGCTTGTCGGGGCATAAAATAGCTGCGGTTTCAGCCATGAAGTGAACGCCGCAAAAGACAATTACATCTGCAGAAGTCTTATGAGCCTGATGTGAGAGTCCTAAGGAATCGCCAACGAAGTCGGCAACATCTTGGATTTCCGGAATTTGATAATTGTGAGCCAGAATGACGGCGTTACGATCTTTGGCCAGCGCCCGTATTTCTTTCACCAATTCTTGTCGTTTTTCAGATTGGTTAGCGGGCGCTGGCTGAATTGTTTTTGTTTGCAGCATAGTTATATTTCAACCTCGAGGCTTATGTCTATTGCCGGAGCTGAATGAGTCAGTCCGCCAATGGAGATTCCATTGACTCCCTTGATTAAATATCGGGAAATGTTTTCTAGTGTTATGCCGCCTGATACTTCAATGAAGGCTTTTCCGTCGAGGATTGCCACAGCTTCGGCAACCATTTGTGGTGTCATGTTGTCGAGCATGACTATTTCCGCTTTTGCTTCTTCTGCTTGGCGTACTTCATTTAATGTGGTTGTTTCCACTTCCACGATGCGCTCAGGATACATTTCGCGTACCTTAGCAATTGCTTGTGGGATGCCACCGGCAAGACGAATGTGGTTGTCCTTAATGAGAATGCCTTCGCTTAGTCCAAAGCGGTGGTTTAAGGCACCCGCTACGTAGGTCGCTTCACGCTCAAGCGTGCGCAATCCTGGTGTGGTCTTTCTGGTGTTCAGTATTTGTATTGCTTCTGGTTTTGCCAACTCGACAAACTGTTTTGCCCGTGTGGCTATGCCGGAAAGTCTTTGTATGTAGTTAAGAGCCAGTCTTTCGCCAGCAAGTATTGCTCTAGCCTTGCCTGTGATTTCGGCTACGGTATGGGGAATCTGGTCTATGGTGTCGCCATCGCGATTGAAAAGCTTAATGGAAATGCCGGCATCTAATTTGCCAAAGACTCTTTCTAATAAGTAGAGTCCGGCAAGCGTACCTTTCTGTTTTACAACCAGAGAAGCAGAAACGACTGCGTCGGGTGACACAGTCGCCATAGATGTGATGTCTTCTTCTTTGATTCCAAGGTCTTCTTCAAAGGCAAGTTTAATTGACTGGTTGATAAGTTGTTCTTCCCAGTCGCTGAAAAGGGGTCTGGCGAATACTGCCTGCTCTTCTATGTTTATGGGCAGTTTGGCTGTTGCTAGAAGGTTTGATGTGCTGGTCATGGTTCGTTTTCCTTAAATTAATCTACTTCACGACGATGAAGTCGGAACCAAGCAAACGTACTAATTACGTTATACCATAACTTGACTATAGCGTCTATTAAACACAATTGACCAGAAATCTGCACGCTGAAAGCCTTGCTGGGTGGGTATTTGTGCCAGCAGCCGCTTTCGGAAGATGTCGCTTGACAATGTAATATATACAGACGATAGATCTGTATGCGAGTGTAAGATTAACGATTGCTTTTAACTAAATACGAAAATTGGTCGGTCCGGCAGCTTCTCAAACTCTTCTTCGGAGAATGAATAAAGACGGGCTGGTCGAAAGGACGATTCTTGAGTTGTTTCTTCCAGCTCTTGCAGGACGCCAGTGTTGAGGAATTTCTTCCGGAAATTACGGTTGTCTATCGTCTTACCGAGGACTCCTTCATAGATCATCTGCAAGTCGCGCAGAGTGAATTTGTCCGGCAATAACTTAAATGCCGCAGGTGAATATTCAATTTTATATTTGAGACGCTGGTGAGCATAACTAATGATGCGCTCGTGGTCGAAAGCAAGGTCTGGTAATTTGTTAACCGGCCACCAAGCAACGCCTGAAGCTTCGGAGCTTGTGCGCAGCTCAAATCCTTCCTGGCGAATCAGTGCCATGTAGGCAACTGTGACAACGCGGCCTCTAGGATCGCGCCCTTTGTCGCCGAATGTATAAAGCTGCTCCAGGTAAACATTGGATACGTTGGTCTCTTCATATAGCTCACGAGCTACAGCATCTTCCAAACTCTTGTCGGAAGTTTCCAGAAATCCGCCTGGCAGAGCCCAAGTAGTTTTGAATGGTTCGTACTTGCGCTTAATCAGCAATACCTCAAGGGTATCTTCCTGAACAGTCATAACGACGGAATCAACAGTCACTCGCACGTCTGCTGCCGTTGCCATAAGAAACCCCTGTCAAGTAAGCGTCAACTCTACGTTACCTATTGTACCCTTCCCTTTGTCATTTCGACCGAAGGTGCCGAAGGCACCGAAGTGGAGAAATCTTCCCAGGCTTGACTTCTGCCGAGTCGGGCACTGTCCACGCCTTTCCGTCCCCACGGGAACACCTGGGTGCCTTGTTCGTCGTTTCCCTTACTACCCTGTTGGAGGTCCCGAGTTATGCGTCGCCTTTTATTGATGTTGAGCCTAGCGCTTATGGCAAGTCCGCCTGCGTTTTCTCAGGCGACATATTTGGGAGTCCCTGGACACAATCCGGTATGGCAGCAAAGCCGTGACGGTGGGTTCTATGACGCAACAGGCGTAATCAAAGGGACGGTATCTGGTCGCGACCTTCCTTTATATGGTGGACGCATGGATGGCGGGCAACAAGTGACTACTGGGACAAAGTACCGCGACACTGATGGAAATCTATTGGACGGACAGCAGTACTGGTACTACAAAAATATGATGGATAACCGAATCACTCAGCTCAAGCAGATGAAAGATCAACTTAGAGCGCAGGGTGTACCGAAAGGTAGCTGGCAAATCCAAAATATCGACAACGAAATAAATAACTTGAAGGCTCAGCGCAACAACGCTAATGGCCAGTATGGCTCGATGTATCCGAACCAGATCACTAATTTCCCGGCATTATCCCAGCTATTCCCAGGTGGCGTACCTAGCTATTTCCCGAGTAACCTGCCGGCAACGAGCAATCCATATGGCTCAACTTATGGCAGCACAGTGCCTTTTGACGCACCGGCTTATGGCGCGTCGCCTTACGGAAATTCGGCCTACGGAAGCCCTTATACGGATCCATATGCGACACCTTATGCTCAGCCTCAGACATCCGGATTGGGTGGTCTCCTGCAAGGTGCAGGAGGCGGCAACGGGCTAATGCAACAAGGTTTGGGATTGCTTAGATCGCAGTTTGGCTTTTAGGTCAAATCAAGCTAGCGCAGCAAAGGGTTGCGAGGAGCAATCCGCCGCGAAGCGGTAACGGTTGCCGGACGGCAGGCGAAGGCGCTGGCTTTGCAGCGCCGGAGCATATAATATATATCGCTATGAGCCAGGCTCTTAAGCAAGCAATTAGCTTCCAAGTCGAAGCAACGTGTCCGTGGTCGGGTGCCCGCGTGGGTAAGTTGACTACGCCGCACGGTGTGATTGAAACGCCGGTATTTATGCCGGTGGGGACCAATGCAACTGTTAAGGCCGTCAGCTGGGATCAGGTAAAGCAAACAAAGTCACAAATTGTTTTAGCCAACTCTTACCACTTATATCTTCGCCCAGGTCATGAATTGGTGAAAAAGGCAGGCGGTCTGCACAAGTTTTCCGGTTGGGATGGACCAATACTTACAGATTCGGGCGGCTTTCAAGTTTTTAGTCTTGATGAGCTGAGACGAATTTCTGAAGAAGGCGTTGTCTTTAAAGATCATCGCACGGGACAAGAGCATTTCATTGGCCCTGATAAATCCATGGAGATTCAAAACGCTATCGGAGCCGATATCATCATGGCTTTCGATGAATGCGTAAAAAACCCTGCTACGTATGATGAAGCTAAAGCAGCGATGATCCGCACTCACAATTGGCTTGAGCGTTGCGTGAGTGCGCACAGTCGCTCACACGATCAGGCTTTGTTTGGTATCGTGCAGGGAAGTATCTATGAAGACCTAAGAACAGAATCTGCTCGAGTCGTCACAAGCCATGACTTACCAGGCTTTGCCATCGGTGGTGTAGCAGTTGGTGAAGAGCGCGATGCCATTGAGCGAGTGGTTCTGTACACCGCACCATTGTTGCCGGAACACAAACCACGCTATCTCATGGGAGTTGGTACGCCATGGGACATCGCTTATGCAATTAGATGCGGCATCGACATGTTTGATTGCGTTTTGCCCACTCGATTAGCAAGACACGGAGCAGCCTTCACAAGCAATGGTCGTGTGTCGGTACGTAACGCAAGTTTCATCGAAGACTTTCAGCCACTTGAACCCGGCTGTGAATGTTACACATGTCAAAATCATACTCGTGCATATCTGTCACACTTGGTACGCATGAAAGAAATGGCAGCGGCAACTTTGCTTTCTATTCACAACATTGTTTATCTGCACAAGAAAACACGCGAGTGCCGTCAGGCAATTCTTGATGGTAACTTCAAAGAGTACTTTGAGGGCGAATCCCGCCTGAGAGCAAATGACGCTTAGTCTTCGGCTTCAGCTTGCTTGGCTTTTGGTGCTTCGATTGTTTCGGCGTCTTGCACTTCGATAAGCATTGGCTCTTTCTCTTCAACGATCAATTTAGTTGAAGGTGTTTCACCCTTTAGTGCGGCAAGCTCGGCTTCGATGTCCATTGAGCCTTCGTAGCTCTTAAATTTAGTTTCTAGATTGTCGGAAGCCATATCGCTGAGCGCGGCAGCTTTTGCTTCGCGCTCGGAAACTTTTGCTTCCATCTTTTCCATAACGGACATTGCGCCTGATGCTGTTGTCTTGGAGAGAATTTCACCAGCTTTAACAGTGGCTTGTGCTGCCTTATCGCGAGCGATGAGAACTTGCTTCTTGGTGTAAGCCTTTTGAACTTCGTTTTCTAAATCTTGCAATTTTGAACGCAGGTTGGTCGTGAGTTCTCTCTGCGATTTCAGTTGTTGCTCTAGATCAATAACTGCTTGTGCGTATTGCTGTTTTCTTTGCAGAGCTTGACGGGCAAGATCATCATTCTTTTGTTGTACGGCAAGTGCGGCGCGATTTTGCCAGGTAGTCGCTTGCTCCTGATTCTTCTTCAACTGTTGCTCCAGTTGTTTCTCAGTGGCAATTGCTTGGGCGACTGCTTGCCTTACTTGAATTAGATTGGACTGCAAATCTTCATAGGTTTGCTCAAGCATCATTGCCGGGTCTTCCATCTTGCCCATGATGCTGTTAAAGAATGCCTTGACCAGTGTTAACAGGCGACTAAACATTTGAGCGCTCCTTCAATATCTTCCTTATTAAGTCTATCAAATTCAATTTTTATCAAAACTATTGGCATCTGTCCAAGCCTGGCGACACAATCAATAAATGATACGCTTGAACAGACAACCTGGTTGACAAGATTAAGCGGTGAAGAAGTGAAATTTGGAGATGACGATTTGTCTAAAGGGCTGGCCTCGGCAGGCGATGCGGTCTTGGCAATTGCTGTGCTTGTGGGGCTCGGAGCCTGGGGTGGCATGTGGTTGGACGAGAAGTTTCATACTCAACCGCTTCTAGCTATCTCACTTTCCTTATTAGGAATGGTGGGCGGGTTGGCGCGCATGGTAATCAAGGCCTTGCAGACAGAAAAGCAAGAGAAGGAAGAAAAGAGCGGCAACAAGGACTAAACGATATAAAATGATCGGCTAGGTTCAGACCTAAATTGAGGAAATCAAAACAGATGCTTACTAAGAATTTGATGAGTTTTGTGGCAGCAGCCCTTCTGATCGGAACCATTTTCGTTCAGGGAGCTTCCGCCGGCGAGGGTGCTCAGTGCAAGAGCAAGAGCAAAAAGTGCCCGAGCATGGGCAATCACATGAAGACCTGCTGCATTATGAAGAAGGCCGGCATGTGTGGAACCGTAAAGAGCGGGAAGGCTGTGACCATTTTCGCCCCGACAGATGCTGCCTGGGAAAAGATGCCGAAAGCAAAGCGTGAAGCTTTGATGAAGGACCACAAGAAATTGCACAAAGTGCTTGCCTACCACATCGTGCCACGCAAGATAACCAAGGATGATTTGCAAACAATGCGTTCGGCTAAGACAACCGAAGGCGAGTTTGTAATGATCAATAACAAAGATGGCACCATCCTCGTTGATGGCGCAATCCTCCAGGGTGATGGTGATAAGTACAAAAACGCCACGATTTACGAAATCGACGAAGTACTGATGCCAGAACGCGGTAAATAACCACCCAAACATTACACTCCTTGTAATGTGGAACAAGCCCTGCATCTGTTATGATGCGGGGCTGTTCCCCTTTTCGGGGCATTTGGGACACATTCGACGCGCCTTTTAGGCTAGCGCGTTAGGAAAGCAAGGACTCATGCTAGGCAAAAATCTTGAACTTTCGCAGTTTGTAAAAGACCCGGCTATCAACAACATCAATATCCTGGGACCTCTGGGCAGCATCCACGTAGATACGCTCTTGCTGAGCTGGGTCTGCATGGGCGGCATGCTTTTAGCAGCTGCACTAGTTACTCGCGGTTTGGTTGTCGAAGGTGCCGGCGGCAAGGGCCAAGCGCTGCTCGAGATGGTTTACAAGTTCTGCGACGATTTAGCGCACGGGCAAATTGGCCATGAGTACAAAAAATTCTTCCCGCTGATTGCAGCAATCTTTATATTTGTCTTATTAGGCAACTTCATTGGCGTCGGCCCATGGCGTGCTTTGGAGCACATGCCTGGTTGGTTCCATCTTAAAGATGGCGAGGCTTTTGAAATTGCATCCCCGACAACTGACTTCAATGTCACCTGCGGTCTGGCAATGGTGGCGCTTATCGTCTACTTGGGTTCCGGCTTCTGGAAGCACGGCTTCAAGTACGGCAAACTGCTTTTGACCAATCCGATTGAATGGCTCGACTTAGTTGTCCGCCCATCAACATTGGCGTTACGACTTATGGTTGTTATCACCGCTGACGAATTGATGCGTGGTGCATTCTTGCTGATGATGCCGGTGCTTTTACCAACAGGCATCATGGCCTTCGAACTTTTCATTGGTGTCATTCAGGCGTTCGTATTTGCTTTGTTGACCGCTATTTACATCGGTCTCACCGTGTCCGAGCATCACTAAGTAAAAATTAAGCCTTTATCCTGTCACATTTTCGATTGCAGGCAAATGCGATCGCGCTAAAAGCAGCATGGCAGGCTGATTTTGGATGATGAAGCTTGTGTACATATCATCATCTATAAAGGCAAAGAATGCTTGTGCACTTGCTATAATCGATGCGCTTCGTATTAGAGGAAGCGCAGGTCTGCGAATTTTCGGATTCGTCGCCTGATGTAGTCAGACACTTCAATTTGCTAGGAGAAGGTTAGTGGAACCTCAAATCATCGCCCAAGCAGGAACCGCTGTTGCTGGTATAGATAGCAACACAATCATTAGAGCCGCTTCACTCATAGGCTCCGGAATTGCCGTCGTTGGCGTATTCGGACCTGGTATTGGTATCGGTGTTGCCGGTTCCCGTGCCTTGGAAGGCATGGCTCGTCAACCAGAAATGGCCGGTAAGTTGTTGGCAAACGCCATCATCATCGCCGCCTTGATGGAAGCTCTCGGACTTCTCGCTTTCGTCGTCGCCATTCTGCTCTACCTGAACGGCACCAAAGTCTAAGATTCACTCGCGGGAGACCTCAACTGAGTTGAAGGTCTCCCGTCGTATTGAACCTTGGGGAAATAAAAATGTTCGATCTAAACGCAACGCTAATAATTTTCGTTTTGAGCTTTTTGGTTTTCATGTACTTGTTGAACCAAGTGATGTTGAAGCCAGTAGGCAAAGTCTTGGAAGCGCGTGCCGCCAAAATTTCAGGCGATCTGAAATCCGGCAAAGATGCGCACAGCAAGGCTGGTGACTTGGTAACGCATTATCAGGAGCATCTGCATAAGATTCGCCATGATGCGCAAACTGTCATCAACGAAGCCACTCAGAAAGCCAATCAAAGTCGCAATGACGAAGTGGGCAAAGTAAAAGCTGAAGGGCAGAAAAAGCTTGAGGCTGCCAAAGCCGCAATCGTCACCGAGCGCAAAGCGCTTGTTGAACCGCTCATCAGTCAAGAACTTGAGCTTATTGAAAGTATTGCGCACAAGCTTCTGGGTGAGCGTGTGACGTTGTCCGTAGACCGCGAGCGCGTGAAAAGCGCTCTGGAGGAAGCCAGTTAAATGGTGGCAATTATGCACGAAGGTTTTTCTATTTTTGGAATATTCGAAAACAATTTACTCAACTGGCTAGTGCTGGTTGGGCTTATTGTCTGGATGTGGTCGTCTAAGATGCCGGCAGTTTTTGCCTCGCGCAAAGACGGCATCGATGCAGCGTTGAAAGAAGCGGCAGCCGCTCGTGCTGAAGGCGAAGCCTTCTTGGCAGAGCAGCAAAAGAAAATCGCTGAAGCTGAGAAAGAAGCTTCGCGCATTATCGATGAAGCAAAGCAAGTT
>SBAT01000295.1 GCA_005240105.1 Chloroflexota bacterium | reverse complement strand
GTCCAACGGGTACTTCGAAACTCACCGAATCAACGGCGACGATTTCTTTTGTTACCCGTGAGAATCCACGTCCAAGTTTTTGGACGAAGGTTTTGCGTAAATTTTCCAGTTCAACGGCGTTCATTGATTTGTCCTCTATTCTCCTGACTAAAAAGCCTCCCCTTTTTGGTATGGGAGGCAGCTTGCGTATCTATTAGTTGTTAGCTAAGTCACTTACGTGACGATACATGCACGACTGCACTCACCCATACGACCTTGGACGGCTGGGTAAATGGTGGGTAGCGATGTGACTACTTTGTGCATAGTCCCTTCATTATTCCTGAATCTTACCTATTGTCAACTTTATCCCCAACAAATGTCACATTTTGCAAACCAAAGCGTTAGTAGGTTTCCATTAGATTAGATTGGTTGAATCAACTTCAAAAGGAGTTTTGCATGTCTGTATATAAAATGACTGAGATCGTAGGCACCTCACCAAAGAGCTACGCAGACGCCACCCAGGAAGCCGTAAAGCGCGCCTCCAAAACACTACGTAACTGCAGCTGGTTCGAAGTAGTCGAACAGCGCGGCACAATTAAAGACGGACAAGTTGGTGAATACCAAGTAAAGGTACGCATCGGCTTTAAGCTGGACGATCAATAGTCCGCTTTGTCATCTCGACCAAGCCGCATTAGCGGCGCGTGGAGAGATCTTCCGTAAGGGTACTAGTTCGTCTGTACCACGACGAACGTTGGCCCGTTGCGGAAGATCTCTCCACTCCCTTCAGTCGGTCGAGATGACAAATGAAAATGGGTCGAGATGACAAAATGGGATTACGTCCCGAAGATACGATCACCGGCATCGCCCAGACCGGGCACGATGTAACCGTGGTCATTCAACTTATCGTCGATCGAGCCCGTCGTGATTTTGACGTGCGGATATTTCTGCTGGACTTTCTGAATCCCTTCAGGAGCGGCAACGAAAGATACCAGGTGCACGTTCTTCACGCCCATCTTGTCGAAGAGCGAGATAGCGGCAATTGCCGAGCCACCAGTGGCAAGCATTGGATCTAAAACATACACGCAGGCTTCTGCCGGAAGTGCATCAGGCAACTTGGCATAGTAGGAGATAGCTTGCAGAGTTTCTTCATCACGCTTAAGACCAATGTGATAAATACGAGCACTGGCAATTATTTCCTGCGCAGCTTCTGCCAGTATCAAACCAGCTCTCAAAACTGGAGCCAAAATCACATAGTCGCTTATGACACTACCCTTAGCAGGTCCCAGTGGAGTTTCCACTCCTACCGGTCGCACAGCCAATTCGCGCATTGCTTCGTAAACGAGCATACGGCTGAGCTCACCAGCACGACGTCTAAATTCACCGGATGGTGTCTGAAAATCACGCAAGCGTGTCAGATTCTGTTGTACAAGTGGATGATTGCAAACTTGAACTGCTGAAGCGGTCACTGTCATATCTCCATTTCCTTATCTTGTTGCTTGTGCGATTGGAAGCATTAGCTCACTAGTTGTCTTGCGGCTCCGTTCGTCCGCCTCAATAATCTGTTCCAAGTTAGGCTTGGATACAAAATTTGTTTTATTCAAAACTCTTTCGATTAGTTCCGGAATTTCCATGAACTTAATATGTCCCTTGAGGAACGCATCTACTGCAATTTCATTGGCCGCATTGAGTACACATGCCGAAGTATCTTCTTTGGATGCCACTTCCTTCGCCATTCTCAAACACGGGAAGCGATCGTAATCAGGCTCTTCAAAAGTCATACTGCCCAATTTGATCAAATCCAATGCCGGCACTTCCGTGGACGACACGCGTTCCGGATAGAACAGTGCAAAATGAATTGGCAGTCTCATGTCCGGCAAACCCATTTGACCCACAACTGAATTATCTACAAACTCAACTGCCGAATGCAAAATAGACTGCGGATGAATAATTACACGAATGCGTTCTGGTTCAATATCAAACAACCAACGAGCTTCAATTACTTCCAGCCCCTTATTCATCAAGGTAGCCGAATCAATTGTTATCTTGGCGCCCATCGCCCAGTTTGGATGACGCAAAGCATCTTCAATACGTGCTTCGGCAATTTTTGCTTTGTCCCAAGTTCTAAACGGACCACCAGAGCCAGTGAGCCAAATCTGTTTGATATCTTTGGTTTTGTAGCCTGACAAAGATTGGAAGATAGCTGAGTGTTCGCTATCGACAGGAACAATATTTGCACCATACTGCTTTGCCATCGGCATGATCATGCTGCCAGCAGCAACCAGAGTTTCTTTGTTTGCCAATGCAATTGTCTTGCCTGCGCGAACGGCAGCAGCAGTTGGCTTCAATCCCAGGAATCCGACAACAGCGGTAACCAGGGTTTCCACCGCACCGTGAGTGGCAACTGCAATTAGTCCATCTTCGCCAAAGACAATTTCCGGCAACTTCTGCATACAGCCAAGCTGCCCGGTAAGCTCTTTAGCTGCCTCGACGCTAGGAACGCAGATGAGTTCTGGTTTAAATTCGATAACTTGCTGAGCCAAAAGGTCCAGGTTCTTCGACCCGGCTGCCAATGCCACGACCTTGAGCTCAGATGCCTGCGCCCGTGCAATATCAAGCGTCTGGCGTCCAATAGAGCCTGTCGAGCCAAGTATGGCAATACGCTTCACGGGGAGACCTTATAGACAGTGACAAAGCTGCATTTTAGCTCGAAATTGACAATTGACCCAGGTATTCGGGCTAACGAGGCTATATGAGTTACAGCTAAACTTATGGTAAGAGCTCCGGCAATGGTCGGTCGTGAAGTGCCTTGAACGAGTCCGTCTTCAACATCTGTTCGATAAACACTATCTTCGATTTCAATTCACGAGCTTTGTCATTGGTGCGTCCATAATCAGCAAACTGTTTCATTGAATCGCTAGCGATGATAGCTTTATCCAATTCCTCAATTGCCCCATTAATATAGGCACCAGCAACACTCTTATCCGTGACATCATACTTCAATTTTCCGTGCTCGTTTCTAGACACTATAAACCGAGACGCATTTGCCAGCATCATTGTCGCTAATTGCACACGCAACTTCGGGTCCTGATTGGTAGTGCCTTCAATGTAATCGTGCAAAGCGCCTATCTGGTCCTCCATCATCTTACCGACTTTATCTGAAAGTCCAGCAAACAATCCCAAAGTAGCCACTTCCTGTCCCGGAAAATCGTACTTCATGGCATCAACAAGAGAAGACCAATGGTGATACTGATCGGGTAGCAGAGGTCGACCAAAGACCTTTGGTTGTTCTACATTGTTGAAAGCTGGCGTGACTTCGAGATGGCTGGGCTGAGCCTGCACTGGTGTTTGAACTGGAGCCTCTACTGGTTTCTGACTAGCCAACCACTGATCGACATTCTTTCTTTGTAGTTCCAGGTCATAGGAAGGTCCGATTCTGCGATGACCGTTTGAATCTAGAGTCTCAAGTCTCGCCCACTTTTGGGCCTTATCGAAGTAATGACGAGCATAGTTATCGTCGCCGCTAGCCTTGAAGAAGAAGTACCCCTTCTCGTCCTTGCTGAAATTGAGCGAGTCACCAGGGCGTACACTGGTCACATCTACAATAGGCTGAGCTTCTGCCTTAACAGGCTTATGCGCGTCAACCGATTGCTTACGATGAGTATCCTGAGATTCATAAGCCAGCCAGGTACCGGATACTTCCGGAGACCACGCTAAAGCGCTCGGTTGGCGAAACTCGTTGAACTCACTCATCAGGCACACTAGTCCAATATTGATTTATTAGATGGTCTACATTTTCGGGTTATTAGTAAATGGGAGAAACACGTAGTAGGTGGCCTCTGTTGCTCAGACGTTACATGAGTGGCAGAATATGCAGAATGTATAAATTGCTCCTGCTATTCCTTATCTCCTTCCTCTGGATTGGTCTGCCTAGCTCCCTAGAAGCCAAGCTGGACAAGCCCCTGTCTGCCGAACAATACAACGACGGGATGCGCAAATTCTGGGATAAGACCTACAGCAAGCGAGGCTACTTCATTGGCACCGAACCGGACGAGTTCTTTGCTGATGAACTATCAAAGCTACGACCAGGCAGGCTGCTTTTACCCGGAGAAGGCGAAGGACGCAATGCCGTCTATGCCGCAGGCATCGGCTGGAGAGTAGACGCCTTTGACTTCAGCACGAAGGGACGAGACAAGGCATTGCGTTTAGCAACAAAACGTGGCGTGTCTTTCAACTACCAGTTGGCGGACTTTGCCAATCCAAACTTGCCGGACAACGCCTACAACGTGGTGGCAATTATCGACTTGCCCACCACACCCGAAATTCGCAGCAAAGGTTTCGCCGCAGTACGCAAAAGCCTTAAGCGCGGTGGAATTGTTATCTATGAGGGATATGCGCCTAGACCTGGCGAACAATTCTGGGCGTCTCGCGATGAATTGAAAAACGCCTTTGCCGGATTCAAATTCAAGATGCTAACAACACATAATGCCATTCGCTTCCACGAGGGCAGTAACCATATCGACCTCGTGGTGCAGATGGTAGCGCAGAAATGACATCCCCCGTTTTGTCATTTCGACCTTTTCTGACTTTGTCATTCCGAACGGCAGTGAGGAATCTGCCGCGTCTTTCCGAAGTTCCATCTGTGCGGGAAAAGTCGAAGAACCAATCACCGACTAATCCAATACGTTAAGGACAGAGCCTTGTTCTGAACTTATTGGATACGACGTTGCGTGGAAACATGTTCGTAGTTCCGACTACGAACTTTGCTTAGCTATTGGCAGATTCCTCGGCTATCGCTCGGAATGACAAAGCGTCCGACGGCTTCGCTCGTTTCGAACCAGTAACCTACGCCTTCTCGTCGACTTCCTTGGTCAAGCGCTCGACGAATTCGGTGAAAGGCAAGATACCGAGGTCGCCATCGCGGCGATGGCGGACGGCGGCGCCTTTGGCTTCCACTTCTTTGTCACCGACTACGAGCATATATGGGATTTGCTCGACTTGAGCTTCCCGGATGCGGTAGTTGATGCGTTCGGAGCGGTCGTCCAGTTTCACGCGGAAGTCTTTCGCGCACAGTTGCTCGTAGAGTTCACGAGCGTACGCTTCGTGCCTGTCAGAGATTGGCAATACTGCAACTTGCGTTGGCGCAAGCCAAGTTGGGAAGACACCGGCGTAGTGTTCGATGAGTCCACCGACAAAGCGTTCCAACGAACCAAGTACGGCACGGTGCACCATAATTGCCTGGTGGCGCTCGCCGTCTTCCCCGATGTAGTTAACATCGAAGCGTTTCGGCAAGTTGAGGTCAACTTGTACCGTTGGACCTTGCCATTCGCGACCAATTGCGTCGTAGAGTTTGATATCGATCTTCGGCGCATAGAATACTCCACCACCTTCATCGACTTCGTAGTCTTTGCCACGAGATTTCAGAGCTGATTCCAGAGCGTTTGTCGCCATGGTCCACTCTTCATCGGTACCAATGTATTTTTCCGGACGAGTTGATAGATACGCTTTATACGTATATCCAAACGTGTCCATCATCATCTCGATTAAATCAAGAATGCCATTGATTTCCGCTTCCAATTGTTGTGGTGTGCAGAAGATGTGCGAGTCATCTTGGGTAAATCCGCGAACACGAAGCATTCCGTGCAACACGCCTGATCTTTCGTAGCGATAGACGGTACCAAGTTCGGCCATACGTAATGGCAGATCACGATAACTGCGTAAACGCGATTTGTAGATCATGATGTGACCAGGACAATTCATTGGTTTGACGCGATACGGCATGCCATCAATGTCCATGGCGGAATACATGTTCTCACCGTAAGAATCAAGGTGACCACTTATCTTGTACAAGTCTTCGCTGGCAATGTGCGGAGTAAACACAAATTGATAACCACGACGTTTGTGCACCGTACGCCAGAAGTCTTCAATAATGGTACGCACTGTGGCAAGATTTGGATGCCAGAAAACTAAACCTGGACCAACCTCTTCGTGTTGCGAAAAGAGATCCAGTTGTTTCGACAACTTTCTGTGGTCACGCTTTTCAGCTTCTTCCAACCGGTGCAAATAATCATCGAGGTCACTTTGCTTCCACCAGCAAGTGGCATAGATTCTTTGCAGTTGTTCGCGCTTCTCATCACCGCGCCAATAAGAGCCAGAAACCTTAAGCAATTTAAATGCTTTGATTGGGCTCGTACTTGGCAAGTGGGGTCCGCGACAGAGGTCGTTCCAAATTGTTTTGCCGTCTTTGTCCTGCATCAGATACATAGTCGGCGAATGGTCACGGTGCTCTTCTAGAAGCTCAGCCTTGAACTTCTCGCCCTGACTTTTGAACTCAGCAATCTGCTTATCCACATCAGGGATTTGATGACGGACAAGACGCTGGTCTTCGCCAGCAATGCGCTTCATTTCCGCTTCGATTTTTTCGAGATCTTCCGGAGTCAGCGAATGACCCTTAATTTCAAAGTCGTAGTAGAAGCCATCTTCAATTGTTGGTCCAATGGCGATTTTTGCCTCTGGAAATATCTTCTGCACAGCCTCAGCCATTACGTGGGCTGTTGAGTGCCGCAGGAGTTCGATTGCCTCTTTGTCGTCCGGTGTGAGGATTTTGACTGTATCGCCATCAGTTAGAGGCGTATAGAGGTCACGAATTTCCCCGTTGATTGTCAGCCCGACAGCCTTGCGAAAAAGTCCTTGGGCAATAGACTTGGCTAGGTCAGCACCGGTTGACCCAGGTGTTAGCTCTCTCTTCGACCCATCCGGAAGGACGACGCTAATCTGGGTTTGTACATTCGACATATTAAAAAGCTCCTCTTTATAGCAGCATGAACAAACTGCCGCATCGACATTTTAGCAGGACCCGGTAGAGACGATTACGCTCCGGCGGCGGCTAACGCCTTTGCCTTCGCTTGCCTTCCGGCATCCCGCGCTCTCGCTTCGGATTGCTCTGTCGCAATCCTGCGCTCCGCTGTTGCCTGAGATCCAAGCCAGACAAGACCTGGCCAAGACCATCGCAAACGCTTTACTTACCGATACAGAAGTTGGCAAAGACCTGGTGAATGACCTCTTCCGAGACCGACTCGCCACAGACCTCTGAAAGGGCGTCCACTGCCGTCTTCAAGTCCAGAGCCAGGCAATCCTGCGGAAGCCCGCTTGCCAAGGTCGTCTCCACGTGTTGCAGTGCCTCCGCAGCACGTTGGCAGAGTTCGGCTTGCCTTTGATTCAACGAAGCCTGCCCATTACGCAAAGAGCTTTCACCAAAGACCCAAGTCTCGACCCGTCCGGCTACAGAATCTACGCCTTCGCCCGTAACAGCAGAAATGCTCAGCGCCCCTACACAGTTAGGCAATTTGGACTCCTCAAAGTGCCCATTGTTTTTTGCGACATCTACTTTATTGCCGATTAGTACAAAAGGTCTTGTGCCAATAACATTTAAAATCTCGCGCTCGGTTTCATCAAAGCCTGCAGTCAAATCGACAACAAACAAAACAAGATCAGATTCAGTTACAGCTTTCCGGCTGCGCTCAATACCGATTTTTTCTACAGTGTCATCCGTATGTCTAATTCCAGCTGTATCAATAAGTACAACAGGCACCCCATTGAGATC
>SBAT01000125.1 GCA_005240105.1 Chloroflexota bacterium | reverse complement strand
TCCGAGTACAACGGCACGTGTTTCACAACCGGTTTCTTTTTCAATCAGCTTAGACAAGCGCTCGCCGATGCCACCCAAGATGACATGTCCGAACGCATCAACTGCCTGTGACTTCAGCACTTCTTCTTCTAGCTTGGCGCCTTCAGCAACCACGACTATTGAATAGCGATGTCCCTGCGACTTGCGCTTGTTGACCACATCAACAATGTCCTTAAGGGCAGTAGCCTTTTCCGGCACCATGATGTAGTGCGCGCCACCAGCAATACCACCGTAGCAAGCAATCCAACCAGCGTGACGTCCCATCACTTCGCAAACAAGAACTCTGTCGTGCGACTCGGCTGTCGTATGCAGGCGATCAATGCATTCAGTAACGATGCTGACTGCAGTGTCAAACCCGAATGTAAAATCCGTAGCATCCAAATCATTGTCGATTGTCTTAGGTACGCAGACTATATTCAGTCCAAAATCTTTGTTCAATTTATAGGCAACACCGCAAGTGTCTTCTCCACCCACAGCGATCAAGGCATCGAGTCTATTTGCTTTCAAATTCTCAACTATCTTTTGCGGACCGCCTTCCACTTTGTATGGATTGGTGCGCGAAGTTTTTAAGATTGTTCCACCCTTTTCCAGAAGGTCGTAGGTATCTTCCAACGTCAAGGGCATGGTCTTGTTTTCAATTGGACCGCGCCAACCTTCCGTAAAACCAATCACTTCAGAGCCGCGTTGGTGACTGCGCGTTACAACAGCACGAATGACTGCGTTTAGTCCTGGGCAGTCGCCACCACCTGTCAGTATGCCAATGCGCATTTGTATCTCCTTATTCCAATAAGATAATCAATTTTACAGTTAACACTCTATTTCGTTGCCCTAATAAGGCTTCATGATTTACACTAAAGCCGCATTTGATAGCAAACCCCGACTGCGCCCTACCGGGCTGGAGGCTGGCACTTGAATCTCTACGAATATGAAGCGAAAGAAATCTTTGCTGACTATGGCATCACCATTCCGCCTGGTGTGCGCATTACTAAACCCGAACAATTGGCCGGAATTCACTTCGGTTATCCGCTCACACTAAAATGTCAGGTCTTGACTGGTGGTCGCGGCAAAGCCGGCGGCATCAAATTCGGCAAAGACTTGAAAGATGCTCAGGCGCTTGCCAAGGATCTATTGCAATTGTCCATCAAGGGCATCAAGACAGATAGCCTCTTGGTTGAACCAAAAGTTGCCATTGCTCGCGAACTCTACCTGGCAGTGACGCTTGATCGTTCACGCGGTTGTCCAATATTCATCGCCAGCGCTGAAGGCGGCATTGAAATTGAATCCTCCGGTTCAGTTGTCACAATGCCAATTCCATATCCTTTCCATCCATATGTAGCCCGCGAGTTGGCAAAGCAATTAGGACTTTCTAAGAAGGTTCTCAATAAAGTTGCTGACATTGCCACCAAGCTTTATCAGTGTTACGACGAATTGGATCTCGACCTGGCAGAAATAAACCCATTGGTCATAACCGAAGGTGATGATGTTTTGGCACTAGACGGCAAGATGGTCGTCAATGATGATGCAATCGATCGCCATCCGGAATTCCAAGGCTGGGAGAAAGATCACATGGCCGGCATGAGCGATCGCGAAGCCCGCTCCAAAATGCTTGGCTTGAACCTTGTCGAACTCGACGGCAACATCGGCATCTTGTGCAATGGCGCTGGACTGACGATGGCGACCATGGACATGGTCAAATACTTCGGCGGCGAACCAGCCAACTTCCTAGATGTAGGCGGCGGCTCCGACAAAGACAAGACATTGTTTGCTCTGGATATCGTCAATGAAAATCCAGATGTAAAAGTTATCTTGCTGAACATCTTAGGTGGTATCACTGCATGCGACGAAGTTGCCGGTGCCCTGGTTGAATTCATCAAGAAAAACCCGCACCGTCAAATGGTTGTCCGTCTGCGCGGCAACAACCAAGACAAGGCGGCACAAATGCTTGCTGATTCAGGATTGAAACTGATACCGGATTTGGAGTCGGCAGTTAAAGAAGCTGTTGCCAAATCAAAATCGTCTACTGCTAAAGAAGCAGTGCCAAAAGCTACAGCATCTGTTTAAGGGGGCGTAATGATACTAGTTAACAAAGAAACCAAAGTTATAGTGCAAGGCGCCACCGGAAAGATGGGCGCATCGCACACCAAGCGCATGCTTGATTATGGAACCAAAATCGTTGCCGGTGTTACACCAGGCAAGGGTGGCGAGACCATTCATGGCGTGCCTGTTTACGATACCGTAGCCGAAGCTGTAAGAGCAACCGGCGCTGATTGCTCAGTAAGTTTTGTTCCACCATATTTAGCACTTGATGGTGGCTGCGAAGCAATTGAGGCTGGTGTCGGACTTGTCTGCGTCATCACAGAAGGCATTCCGCCAAACGACACAGCCAAACTAGTTGCTGAAGCTAAGCGCAAAGGCACTAAATTAATCGGACCAAACTGCCCTGGAATTATTTCTCCAGGAAATTCACTAATCGGTATTTTGCCGGGCAATATCTTTAAGCCAGGCAACATCGGTATGATCAGCCGCAGTGGCACACTCACCTACGAAATCGCCCTGGCATTGACCGAAAACGGTCAAGGTCAATCAACCTGCGTAGGAATAGGTGGTGATCCTGTTAAGGGCATGGGCAATCTTGAACTGCTAACCATGTTCAATGAAGACCCAGGCACCGAACTGATTGTTTTGATTGGTGAAATTGGCGGCACTGCCGAAGAGGAAGCCGCTGCCTTCATTAAGAAGAACATCCGCAAGCCAGTTGTTGCCTACATCGCCGGACAAACAGCCCCCCCAGGAAAGCGCATGGGTCATGCCGGCGCAGTCATTGAAGGCGGCAAAGGCACAGCCGAGTCCAAGATGAAAGCCTTCAAGGAAGTGGGCATCGAAGTGGCCGTCACGCCAATTGAAGTCGTCGAGCTTGTCAACAAGGCTGCCAAGCAGCTCGTTCGCAAGTAAGATTCCACAGCCAATTAAGGAACCCTGGCAATGCCGGGGTTCCTTTTATATGTTGAGTCGGACCATTAATTAAGCTACACTAATATTTAGTAGCTTATAAATACAACTGTCCGAGGGGCCAAGCCTCCCCTTGTTATCCAGTCATAATAGAAGATAGACCCCTCAAGTAATGGCACCATGACCGACAACGAGAAGAAGAAGACCAGCAAAGAAATCAAAAAACCACGAACCGCACTGGTCCTACCAGGTGGTGGCGGACGCGGCGCCTATCAAGTCGGAGTGGCTAAGGCTTTTAAAGAACAGGGTATCGAATTCGACATGGCATTCGGCACAAGCATTGGTGCATTGAACGCCGCGCTTATTGCCC
>SBAT01000003.1 GCA_005240105.1 Chloroflexota bacterium | reverse complement strand
GGTGAGTGTAACTATCCGCATATCATCGCGGTTTTAAGAGGGAAATCTGACAAACGCAAGAATAGATTAATACTTCTTGACAATAGTAGCAGCTCCGAATTATTTCAGACCTGCTACTGCTGTTTTTACGGTTGAAAAGCTTTAGTAGCGGTAATGGGCAAAAGCTTTGTTGGCTTCAGCCATCTTGTGGGTTTCATCCTTCTTACGGACTGAGGCACCGGTGCCGTTGGAGGCATCGATGAGTTCGCCGGAAAGACGCTCAGCAAAGCTGCGACCGGCGCGCTTACGGCTGTTGGCGATAAGCCAGGCTGTAGCCAGCGCTACTCCGCGCTGTTGCTTCACTTCCACAGGTACTTGGTAGGTAGAACCACCAACACGTCTGGCCTTTACTTCTACCAAAGGGGTTACATTCTTGACAGCCTTGTTGAAGGTCTCCAGGGCTTCTGTCTTGGTTCTTTCCTTGATTAGATCAAGAGCATCATATAAAGCACGTTGAGCAGTCGACTTCTTGCCGCGCTGCATCATACGGTGCACAAAACGCTGGACTAACGTGCTGTTATACACTCCGTCCGGCACTGTAACTCTTTTTTCGATTACTGCTCTTCTTGGCATTGTCTATATTTACCTTAAGTTGATAATTAGCTTACTTTTTGGCGGCGGCTTTGGCTGCGCCGGCTTTGGGCTTCTTGGCGCCGTACTTGGAACGAGATTGCATTCTGTCCTTGACACCAGCGGTATCAAGAGCGCCACGCACGATGTGGTAGCGAACGCCTGGCAAATCCTTCACACGTCCGCCGCGTACCAAGACTACCGAGTGCTCTTGCAGGTTGTGACCGACGCCTGGGATATAGGCGGTTATTTCCATGCTGTTTGTCAAACGCACACGGGCAATTTTACGCAGAGCGGAATTGGGTTTCTTTGGGGTGGTCGTCTTTACCTGGGTGCAAACGCCACGACGTTGTGGGCACGACTTCAAAGCCGGCGATTTGGTTTTGTAGGTCACTTTGGAACGTTCGTGACGAATCAATTGGTTGATGGTTGGCACCAGACTTATCCTTATTTTGTATCGCTCCGGTTTCGCCCCGAGGACACATTTAGTGTCCTCTCCTAGCTCCACCTTCGCTTGCCTTCCGGCAGTCCATTTTCGCTCCGCTGCGACCTGCTCATCGCAGCTCTTGCTTCGCTTCTTGTTTAGCTTTTGAAATCAAAGCTAAAGACGATTGTTAATCTTACCAAGAAGTGTCTGGGTAAGTCCATGAACCTTTCTTATTACTTTATGTATTTACGTGTCCAGTAAAGGATTTGGCAAGGCTGGAACTACCCGCGGGCCTTCCAATTGGCGCTTTGGCTCACGAGCTCGCACCCAGTGTTCGCGGGCTAGAAGACAGTAGCTGCTTACCTTTTCAAAGCCTTCCTTTTCCAGCGATTCAATGACCTTTTCTTGGAACTCAAAGGCTTTGGCAGTGACAAGCGCCTTACGGCTTAAACTATTTAAATTATTGAGTGCAAACGTTACAAGGTCGGGAGCCAGGTCTGCCCAACCCGGATGTACAGCAAATTCAAGGTGGAAATCTTCCAGATGGTGACTGGTCACTCTTGCGGCACTTGTTAGAACCTTGCGTTCGCTGTCTTCCGATACCCAGTACCATGCTTTATGACCGGTTATCTTGTTGCGTAGTTTTTCGACCTTCTGGTTAGGTAGTTCAAAGACCTTGAAGTCATCAGGGTTTTGCGACAAAATCATGCGAATTTCAGGTGGTAAGGCATCTTGATTGAGATCAAACAAGGCGCGGCGATCGCCTGTAACTGCCACTCGAAATGCATCGCGCAAATCCGATTCTTCGCGCCGTTCGTTGAATTCTTTTTCGTAACGGATAACCCTTGTTGCTCGTCTGAAACCGCATGCTGCAAACAAAGCCAATGCTGCATCGTTTGTTTCAGACAATTCCGCTACGAAATGATTTACTCCTTGTCCACCAAACAGTGCAAATACATAACGCAACAATTCTTGTGCGATGCCGCGTCCTCGATGGTGCGGGTGGACCACCAAATCTTCTATTTGCCAGCATTCTTTCGATTTGCCACGGGCGTGTATGGAGATCAAAGCAAGTATTACACCATCTTCTTTAGCTACGTAAACGGATGGTCCGACGTGTGCTTGCACGGGCAGCCAATGTTGCCAAAATGTCAGTCCACGATAGGCTGTTTTGCTATCTTTACAGTCAGCACCGGAAAAGGCATTTTCCGGCTGGTGACGCAAAAGCGCTCGCATTTGCGCATAGTCTGTGGCTAGTAGTGGTTCGATTTTTATCACGAAGTTTATCCCTTACTTCTGTTGGTCATTATAACCTTGGTGCACCGCGCTGACGTTATACTTAGACTGAATATGGCCAAGAAGGGTAAAACTCACGTAACGGCGCCGGCTGAAAAGCCTAAAGCCGAGAAGCCGAAGGAGCCGGTTTTTAAAACCGTTGCCGATAATCGTCGGGCGCGCTTTGAGTATGAAGTGCTTGATTCGATGGAATGTGGCATTGAATTAGCCGGCACGGAAGTTAAATCAATGCGCCAAGGTAAGTGCAATTTACAGGACGCTTTTGCTCGCATTGAAGATAATCAAGTTTGGCTTTACAACTGTCACATATCGCCGTATGACCACGGTAATCGTTTCAACCATGAGCCCATGCGCAAGCGTAGGCTGCTTCTGCACACTCGTGAAATTGAGAAATTGAGAGGCAAAGTGCAAGAAAAGGGGTTAACTCTTGTCCCTTTGAAGATCTATTTCAAAAGAAACTGGGTTAAAGTGAACCTTGCCCTTGTGCGTGGTAAGCAACTATATGACAAACGCCAATCAATCGCCAAGCGGGACTCGCAAAGGCAATTAGAACGTGTTGTAAGGAAATCCAGGTAAACTCAAAGTAGCGAAGCAAGGTAAAGGTTGTTGTTAATGCCAAGAAACATGATCGTCAGATGTCTCTCAGCGTTGGTTTTTACAATTTGTTGGTTTTGCCTTACGCAATGCCAAGCTTTTGCTCAATCGCCCTTGGCCGTCATTTCCTCTGAGCGAAATGCTCATGCTTATGGTGAACAGCACTTGGGCAACTGGGAAGAAGCTTGGCTGGCCTTCAAACAAACTCTAGAAGCAGCAAACGTCCGCTACGACCTAATTACCGATCAGGATCTAACTGCTGGTGCAGCAAAGCTTCAGCCATATAAATTAGTTGTGGTGCCTTTACTAATTGATCTAGCGCCGGAGGCAGTCTATGCCTTAAATGAATACGTCAAAGGCGGCGGAAAAGTCTTCATTACCGATGGCGGTGGCAATCTTTCGCAAGCGGCACAAGCTGTAGCTGATCTAGCCGGTGCTACTGTCCAGAAGCATGTAAGCACTCCGGATGGCCGCACACTTGTTTGGCAGCGTGACCCAATTCCAGTACGGCAGGATTTTGCTATTGGCACTTTGATGGCCGATGTCTCCGTGCAAGGACAGGGCAATGCCGTTGCTCGTTGGTCCGATGGCACAGGGAATCAACTAAGTGCGGCAGTGGCTAGAGGACCTTCGGCTATTTATTTTTCTTGGGCACCGGGTTTGCAGGGCGAAATTACAACTAACGCCTATTTGATGACCTTAGCCTTCGAGGATTTAGTGAGCGGAATTACGCAACAAGCGGCTATTCAAATTAGTTTTGCTGATTACCAAACAATTGGGCAAGAACTGGCTTATCTGACCAAGCGTACTGATGAAGCTATCAAGACGGCTAAACAAGCTGATCTTGCCGTGCCATTCCGGACGATCCAACAAAATTTTGAATCAGCGCAAGCACACGTGAAGGCCTTTGATGAAGCATATAAGGAAAGGCACTTCTATTCAGCTGATGAAGAATTGCAAAAGGCGCGTCATGACTTTGCTCTGGCATTTGCCCAAGCTATGCCTGTTCGTCCGGTGGAAGCTCGTTCTATCTGGCTTGATCGGGGCACGATTGTCTCCACCAAGAATGAAAAAGGACTGGCGGCGCTGTTTGATAAATTGAAAGCAGCTGGTATCAATGTCGTCTATTTCGAAACGAACAATGCCGGCTTTTGCATGTTCCCTACTAAAGTTGGTATCCAAAATCCGGACATGATGGGTTGGGATCCCCTCGCTGTGGCAGTAGCCGAAGCGCACAAGCGCGGTATGGAATTGCATAGTTGGATCTGGACATTTGCTGTGGGCAATTTACGTCATAACCCAATTATCGGTAAGGATCCGGATTATCCCGGACCAGTGCTTACCAAATATGGTTTCAGTCTTGCTTTGGCTCGTGCCAACGGCGCGCTTCTGCCCAATAACCAGCCGGAATTTTGGCTTGATCCGGCTAACCCTGATGCACGCCAGTACGCTAAGGACCTGATGATTGAGATAGTCTCAAATTATAAAATTGATGGCTTGCAGCTTGATTACATCCGTTACCCATTCAACAACAAGGGTACGGAGATGGGTTTTGACTGGGTGGGCAGGCGCAAATTTGAACAGGAAACTGGTCTTAATCTAGATAACGTGGACGAGACGACAAGGCAGCTCTGGCAGGCCTGGAAAATCCAACAGGTGAGCTCCTTTGTTGAAGATATTTCCAAGACTCTAAAAACGATGAAACCAGGCTTCCGAATTTCGGCTGCTGTCTATGCCACGCCCCATCGCTTACGCTTAAATGCCATTCAACAAGAATGGGAGACATGGGTGCAAAATGGTTGGATCGATACACTCAATCCAATGAGCTATGTGCAAACTGCCAAAGATCTTTCAATCATGGCCGGCTACGTACGTGAAGAATGCCAGGATCGAGCTCTGGTATACCCAGGACTTTCTATCCGCCAATTGGATACGGCCGGACTAATTGAACAGCTTGATACATCGCGGGTCATTGGTACTTTGGGCACAACCATGTTTGCCATGGCTCAATTGGATGAAAAAAAGCAAAATGTCTTGCGTGTAGGACCCTATAGAAAACAGCCGTTATTGACACCACAATCAGAACCAATTAGTGCCTCGCGTATCCTGGTTGATGATTTTGCCGCTATGGTGAATAGGTATTTGCAAGATCCCAAAAAGCGCATCTTGTCCGATCAATCAAGCACCAACGAAATCATGTCTGAAATAGAGTCAGTGCAACAAGCCGTACACGATTTGCCGGATAAGGCTTCTGCAGACGAAATTTTGAAAGTGGATAAGGCAATACGTACCTTGCATGCCAATGCTCAGGACTGGCTGCGTCTGGAAGCCTTTATACAACGTGGTTTCCGTGCTCAGTATATTGCTAGTTATCTGGCGCAGGTAGAAGCAATTCTGTCGTATGCCGCTCACCGCGCTAAAACGATGAGTCAAATGGATATGGCCCTCCGGTTGCGCTAGCGCTTCACCTTCGCTTAGCTAGCCAGCACAAGGACTACGCTTCAGGGCGACCTGCTCATCGCAGCTCTTGTTTCGCTTCGCGGTGAGGTTTTGCTCTTCCGTTGGTGCTGGTTACGAAAGCAAAATACCCCCGGCTTGGACCGGGGGTATTTTTGAAACAGGAGGATGAGACTTCAAGCCACTAGGAGTGGCAATTAGGTGTTTACCACCAAATTGGCTACTAGCTGAATGACCCGAAGTTGCTGGTTGTAACTGGAGGTACAACCGGGTTGACAATCTCAACTGGAGGCTGAGCTGAGGTTGCTGGTTGAGCTGGCTGAGGAGCAGCAGCTGCTGCCTTCAGATGCTCATCGAGAACACCAGACTTCTCGCGCAGGAGGTATTCAATATAGTCTCCACGGCTCATACGGGAGGCAGCAACTTGTTCATCCAACAGTCTGTGTGCCATTGGTGTCACGCAGACAGCGGTTGTTGTGCCTCTGTTTTTGCCGAAGAAGTAAGATTTTGCTCCACCCTTCGGTCCTGTTTGCTTGGCAGACGCCGGCAAGCGCAGAGGAGGTTGTCCAGCACGCTCACGAATGAGCATTTCGACGTAATCGCCGTTGGACACGCCAGCCTTAGCGGCTTGTTCCTTCAGCAATTGGCGGCCTAGAGCCGTCAAATTGAAGGACACCGAACCTGATTCCTTGCCTGGGAATCTTGAGCGACGTGGGGACGTCGTTTTGGCTTGGGTGGTAGTGGTGGTTGTTGGGACCGTTGTGTTCATTTAGTATTCGGCAGTTGCTCACTGAGATTATTGTTGGTTGCCAATAGGCAGCTTAACACTTTTCGTTAGCGATTTCCGCCTTACCTCCTTTTCAAAAGAACGGGATCCAACTTGATAATCAAGGTGTTTCCTTGAGAGTTGTCAGGTGATGCCTCACCCTTCTGTTTTCGTTCAAGAGTTTTTAGTTAGTCACTAGTGGTGACGCTGGGAACCCTTTCCAAGCTCCAGATTATATAGCAATCGCGAAACAATTAGCAGTAGTCAGGTATTACAGTCTTTTCATGCTTTGCAGCTGAACTGCATGTTGACAAAAGCATGTCCTGCTTATCAGACCCAACTGGTGACCCATTGGTTACATAGCCAGGCAACTAGGCCACCCAGAATTGCACCCACAAGTACTTCTTTCGGAGTGTGTCCTAGGAATTCTTTAATGCGCTGACCGGAAATCGTCGGGTGATTGGAGAAGAGTTCTTCCAGCATTTGGTTGACGACTTGAGCCTGCAGACCCACTGTGCGCCTCACGCCAGCCGCATCATACATGACAACTAGAGCCAGGCACAGAGCAATTGAGAAGGAGACGGAGTTGAAGCCTTCGATAAGGCCAACGGTGCCGGCCATGGCCACGGTACTTGAACTATGGCTTGATGGCATGCCACCTGTTTTGGCCAGCAGTCTCAAATCAAAGCGATGTGTTTTGAGCAGTTTGTGGAAGATTTTGATCCATTGAGCTGCCGACAGAGCAATGGCAAAAGCCAAAAGGACTTGCCACCCACGCTGATATGAACCATTTATCATTGTTTCGTTTACTGCTGGGAAGAGTAAATCGAAGGCGAACAAGTTCGGTGGTATTAGCGATGTAGGGTGGATTTGCATTAGCTCATCTTATGGGTTTAGTTAGCTCGTTCAATTGCTAACTGTAGAAGTGACTCAAGGGCTACCAGTGATTGTTTCTCGATTCCGGTCTTGGCAAGAGTTTCTTGTCCTTCGTGCTTAAGATCTACTAGCTTGGCTTTTGATTTGTCGATACCTTCAATAGAAACCCAAGTAAGTTTATTAGCTTCGGCATCTTTTCCTGGGGTTTTGCCAAGAGTTTCAATATTGCCGGTTACATCAAGCAAGTCATCGGTAATTTGAAATGCCAACCCAAGAATTTCGCCAAAATGGTGAAAATGATTTTGTTGTTCGGCAGAAGAGCCAGCAAGGGCGGAGCCTGCCCAAGTGGAAAAGGCTGTCAAAGATCCTGTTTTGCGCATATGAATTGAATGTAGAACATCAAGCTTATTGGCAGGAATCTTGCCACCTGTGAAAGCAATATCGTCTACCTGACCGCCGACCATGCCGGAGGCACCTGTAGCCCTGGCTAATTCGCTAATTACCTTCAATACTATTGATCTATCAATGGATGCTGGCGTGTGGTTGGCTATTGTCTCCATTGCCAGCATGAGCAGCGCATCGCCGGCTAAAAGGGCATTAGCCTCACCAAAGACCTTGTGGTTTGTTGGCTTGCCGCGTCTGATGTCATCGTTATCAAGTGCGGGTAGATCATCATGAATCAAACTCATCGCATGGATCATCTCAATTGCGCAGGCAGTAGGTATTGCCACCAAATGCGCATCTTCTTTTACTGCTTGTGCTGATGCCAGGCAAAGCAAAGCCCGAATTCTCTTGCCGGGCGAGAGCACTGAATAGCGCATGGACTCCCAGAGGAGTTCCGGACTACCGGTCGCCAAATATTCGGCGAGGTGAGCATCAACAAGCATGCGCTTGCTGGCGACATATTCTTCAAAATCAAATTTGGTTGTAGCAACCATGCAATTATCAATAGCGACAGATGAGTCGTCTTAAAGGGAAGGAGCTACATATTATATTGCTTGCCCTTGAAATAACTATAGGCGGACTTGGACAGATTCAATAATGTGCTGCCCCATTTGAGCAAGTTGGGATCTCTGCGCATGACAAGAAATGCCAGCGATCCGACATGACTGAGCAGGTCATTTATAGAAGGAGCTGCCTCCTCTAAAAGTGGAATGGAAAATCTTTCTTGCAGTTGCTTCAAATTCGAGCGGGCAACGGTGAAGTTAAACATTACGTTATCTCGCTCGACGTTGGCTTCAATCTCCATTTGCTGCAAGCTTTGCATAATGCGTTGATAGTTGACAAGTAAGAGCACGCCGCCAAAACTCAGCAAAAGCAGCATCAAGGAAAAAACTATCTTGGCAGCAGGCATTGCCCAGGGATGAATGTAGTGTGTGATTAGTTCCATTGGCTACTTCAGAAGATTTCTAGCAATGAGTGAGCGTTGAATTTGATTGGTGCCTTCATATATTTGACCGGCTTTTGCGTCCCGGAAAATTCTCTCCAGTAAAAGTTTTGGTTCTGTTGCGCTTGTACCGATTATGGAAATTGCCTCTGTAGCTACACGCATGGCGGCATCCGTTGCTTGGATTTTGGCCATGCCGGCAAGGACCACATCTCCTTCACCGCGATCAATTGCGTATGCTGCCTGGTAAGTAAGTGCGCGGGCTGATTCAACCTGTAGTGCCAAGTCTCCTACCAGATAAGCAAGCTCACCGAGTTTTTCTTTGTGCTTGGCAAGGTGATCTATTACACAGTCCAAAGCACCTTGTGCCCAACCCGTTGCTTGGGCGGCAATTGTCACTCTGCCCTTGGCTAAACTGCCCAGGGCAACTTGTCTGCCCTGACCGTGCTCGCCTAAGAGGTTTTTCTTTGGTATACGACAGTCATTGAAAACAATTTCGCAGGTGGCGTAACCACGCATGCCCAGCATGTTGAACTTCTGACCAACGGCAAAGCCGGCAAAATTGCGCTCGACGATAAAAGCTGTAATGGATTTTGGTGACTTAACCGCATCCGGATTTTTCTCATCGATAAGCTTGGCCATGACGATGTAGTAATCAGCTGCTGCGCCTGACGTTATGAAAGTTTTTGTGCCGTTGAGTATGTACTCGTCGCCGACTAGTTTGGCTGTCGTTTGAATGGCTGCCGTGTCCGAACCGGCATTTGGCTCCGTTAACCCGAATGCAGCAAGATACTCACCTGTTGATGATGGTGGCAAGTATTTTTTCTTTTGCTCTTCGGTGCCGAATTTATAGACAGGCTCCTGGCAAAGAATGTGCACGCCAAGCGAGCTCATAATGGGTACAACACATCTGCCGAATTCTTCATTCACAAGACAGAAGCTGACATAGTCGCCGCCTGATCCGCCAGAGGTAGTGGGAAATGGCAGACCGCCAAATCCTTC
>SBAT01000367.1 GCA_005240105.1 Chloroflexota bacterium | reverse complement strand
CATTCCCAATCGCGGCAAAGCAACAGCTGCCAATCTGGCCAAATAGAAATTCCAATAGAGGTACAAACTGGTCTTATGATGGATCCCTTAGAACCAACGGCAAAGACACAAACCGAATCTCAAAAGATGTCGCAAACAATTGAACCTCGTAAAGCCGGTGGTCTAAAAGGCTTCATCAAAGAGATGGTCGAGCTTGTCGTAGTGACGCTTGTGCTTTTAATCGTCATACGTTGGCTGTTTGCTGAAGCTCGTTATATTCCATCGTCCTCAATGGAACCAACCCTGCAAATTGAAGACAGGTTGCTTGTCGAAAAGCTCTCCGGTCACTTGGGTAAACCAATTCAGCGCGGCGATATTTTAGTCTTTTATCCTCCGCCAATTGAAATGGGCGGCCGTGACTTAAGCAACGACCCGCGCTACATCCTTGGTCGATTGACTGGCTTGCCATTCCTGCCTAACGAACCTGCTTTTATTAAGCGGGTAATTGGCTTACCAGGAGACAGCTTAAGGATTCAACGGGGCGTTGGTGTTTTCATAAACGGTGAACTCTTGGATGAGTCTTCCTACATCAAGGAAAAGCCAAACTATGACTTGGCAACACTTTCCGACATCGGTGGACGCTCCTCGACAGGTGGTTCAATTCGTCCTTTTGGCGACAGCAAAGACCAAATAGTAGTTCCTGCCGGCCAGATATTTATGATGGGCGACAACCGCAACAACTCAGAAGACAGCCACGTTTGGGGTTTTCTTGATGAAAAACGTGTGATTGGCCGCGCCTGGTTGCTTTTCTGGCGCCGGCTTGACCTGGGCATTCCCCACTACCCGCGCTTTCCACAAGAAGGCGAAGATTAGGCGGCAAATTAAATCCTTTGCCAAAGGCCTGTTCACAATCTTAAAAAAGCGTATATTAGTGGCAACTAAGTTACTTGTAAGGGCTTGATAAGCCCTGCAGGCTAGCTTAGCGGAGAGAAGGCAATCTGAGAATTTACGTCTCGGCTTGAGAACTAAGCTCTCACTGGGTATATAGCTCCCAGGAATAAACCCATCGTATTGGCATCACCTTGACAGGACAGCCAAAATGGCCAAAGAGCCGGCTCACAATGACTCCAGTCAACAGGGAAATACAAATCCTGTCAATTTAGATGCGCGCCGGCGCATATTTGTGTCGCCGGAAAAACAATTAGGCGACAAGACAAAGAAAAACAATCGCACTAAACCTAATGATGGCAAAGAATCACCTGATTTAGAAAACCGGGAGTCGGAAACTGCCGGTCGGGAAGTTGAGCTAATTGAAAGAGAAATCAAAATCCTTTCCCTGCAGCAAGAAGTAGAACAGTTGCGTCCAGTATCCGGACTCTACAGGTTAGTTAGAGCCATGGCATCCGAGCGCAACCTTGACTCTTTGCTATCGCTTATTAGCCGGGAAACAAAAGCAATATTGAAATGCGACCGTGCTTCCCTGTACGTCCTCGATCATGAAAATGGCGAGTTATGGACCAAGCATTACGAACAAGGTCCGCATAATGAACCGACGATTGTCAAATTACACCTGTCTTCAACCAGCATCGTTGGTCTTTGCGCGCGCAATGCTGAAACCGTTAAAATAGATACTGCTTACAGCGACAGCCGTTTTGATCCGGAATTTGATCGTCAATCAGGGCAGCTTACAAGAAATGTCCTGGCAGTGCCAATGCTCAATCCAGGTGGTGAAGTATTAGGCGTATTTGAAGCCGTCAATAAAGCAGGCGGTCCTTTTGCTCAAGAAGACTTGGAGTGGTTAGCCGGACTGGCAGTAGTTGCCGGTGGCTTGATTGAACAGACAAAAGCGTACAGTGAAATGGAACGCTTTATGGACAAGACGCTGGAGATGCTGGCGCGCACAATTGACAAGCGTGACCCACTGACAGCCGGACACTCCATGCGCGTGACCAAATACAGCCTTTTAATTGCCGAAGCCTTGACGATTGGTCAACCGAATATCGATGTCTTGCGTTATTCAGCCATGATGCACGATTACGGAAAAATTGGCGTGCCGGAATCCATTCTCTGGAAAAACGGCAGGCTGACACCGGAAGAATATGCTTGCGTGCAGCAACACGCTAAGTTCACCTATGATCTTCTAATTACACTGCCGTTTACCAAGCGTCTGGCATCGGTTCCTTTTGTTGCTTCCTGCCACCACGAGAAATTGGACGGGTCAGGTTATTATCGCGGGCTCAAAGGGGATGAAATTCCTTATCTAACCCGCATTATTACAGTAGCTGACGTATTCGATGCCCTGACTTCAGTCAGGCATTACCGCAACCGCATGGCCATCACTAAGGTGACCGAAATTATGGAATCAGGCCGCGACAACCACTTCGATGCCCAAATGGTTGATACTTTCTATTCATTGCCGGCTGATTTGGTGATTAAGGTTATGGAATCAGAGCGCGGACAAATTCAATCAGCTGATTTAGATCAGTTTGCCTCGTTGTCCTTAAGACGGCTGGTTGAACTATGCTCAGGGTCCAAAGCAACTCCGGAAGAAACTCAATTAAGAGAAGCGTTTGAACAAATCTATTATGCAGGACTACCTTCTGACTATCAGGCCCTCGACTAGAAAGAACTGTTCCTAATGAGCGAATTTACAACCATGCTGAAAGAGCTGGAAGGCTTTGTAAAAGAAGCTGGGTCAAGCGCCTATAAGAAGCTGGATAAAACCACCTACAAGATGCTTATTGACGGACTGAAGGGTGAAGATCCGGACTCCGTAAAGGTGGTAATAGACCAGCTCAAAAACGAAAGACACTCGCTTGCCATCCCACCCATGTTTATTGTCGCTAACGCTCATCCCATTGAATGGGTACGCAAGCAAGCACAAAATGCCCTACTCGATCTAGCTGGTGCCAATGAATTAGAAGGTCTCACTGCCGGTAAAACCTTCAAGGAGCAGGTGAAGGTATTAGTCGAACACTACGGCAATTACCGAGATTAGAAAGACAGTCACGGTGATCGATATTCAAAGGAAAATTGAAACGCTCGAAGGCGCCGGAATGACAATTGGTGATTTGTCGTTCCAATACCCATTGCGGCGTTATCAGCAAGAAATCCTCGAACTGATCAAAATAAAGCTTAAGCGCGGCGAAAACAAACTGCACATCGTGGCGCCTCCTGGCGCAGGCAAAACAATCATCGGTCTGCAGATAATCACTGAATTTAATTGCCCCAGTTTAATTGTCAGCCCCAACACGACAATCCAATCGCAGTGGGGACAGAAGCTGGAACTTTTCCAGCCGCCACATTTGAAAGCTTATGGACTGGACGACTTGATTGGCACGCATGAAGCCATGCCCTTGAAGCCAATTACTACCCTTACTTACCAGGTACTTTCAACGCCTGGTCGAGAACAAGAATATCTGGAGCGTCTTGCCCGCAAAGCCTGGCTCGATGAAATCTGCAAAGGTCAAAGCCTCTCAGCAGGCAATGCCGAGCTGCGCATGATCGAACTCATGCAGAACAACCCCAAGGAATACCAGAATGAAATCTCCCGGCACCTAAGCCGCTTGAGACGCCGTTTAACGGACGTATTGGATCTAAAAGAAGTCTTGCACGACAATGCGCTTGATCTATTGCAATCACTACGCCGGCAAAAATTTGCCCTGGTTATTTTTGATGAATGCCACCACTTAACAGACTACTGGGCTGCCGTCATGACACACCTGGTAAAACGACTGGACAATGCTGTTGTTGTCGGTTTGACAGGCACACCTCCGGAAGGCAAATCCAATCAACAGGAAAATAGATACTTAACCTTAGTGGGAGAAATAGACTATCAAGTGCCCACACCGGCTCTTGTTAAAGAGGGCGGACTTGCTCCTTTCCAGGATCTTGTGCACATAACGCAACCAACCGAAACAGAGTATTCGTTTCTAGAGCTGCAGCACGAAGATTTCCATACTCTTGTCGATGAGTTGACCAAACGCCGCAGCGATGAACAACAATCGCCACTTACTGCCTGGGTACAAGTTAGGCTGGATGAATTTCTCTCATCGAATGAAAAGAACATTCCTGAATGGCAGAATGAATTAACAACCGCCTGTATAAGATACTTGTGGCGCTTAGAAAAGCCTTTGCCGAAAAGTATTGAACTATCAGAAAACCTCTGCCAGTCTCCGCTTTTAGATGACTGGATGGCTATTCTGGAAGACTATGCATTGAGCAAACTAAAAGTCAGCTCCCAGGCAAGCGACCATGAAGTTTATCAAACGATTAAGTCCGCCGTTCGTAAACTTGGCTATGCCTTAACCGAGCAAGGTATACGCAAGCAAGCATCGCCGGTCGATCGCGTATTGGCATTCTCCAAGAACAAAGGTCACGCAGTTGCTGAAATCTTGACGCTTGAGTACAGAAGTCTGGAAGACCGCCTTCGCGCTGCTGTGGTGACTGATTTTGAACGCATGTCTGCTCTTGAGACCAAGAGCCTGAAAGGGGTTCTAACGGCTGAATCAGGAGGTGCTATTGGTGTTTTCCATCAATTGCTTAAGGAACCAATTGCCGAGTACATAAGTCCTTGTCTGGTTACCGGATCGCTCTTGTTGGTTGACACAAGGATTGGCGACCAGTTCCTAAAGGCTGCAGAAGAGTATATTGCCGAAGAAGGACAAAAAATACTTCTTTCCAAAATAGACAATGAGGAATTTGGTTATTCTGAAATTACCGGTCAATCTAGCGCTTGGGAAACAAGACTCTATGTAGGCATGGCTACTAAATTATTTGAACGTGGTCTGACCAAGTGCCTCATCGGTACAAGAGGCTTGTTTGGCGAAGGCTGGGACAGCCAGGCTCTAAATACACTAATTGACTTGACCACAACCACATCTCCTGTGTCTGTCAAACAATTACGTGGACGCTCGCTACGCATCAACACAAACGATCCGTTAGGTGGCAGAAAAGTAGCCAACAACTGGGATGTCGTTTGTGTGGCACCGCAATTGGAAAAGGGACTGAATGACTATTCACGCTTTGTCCGCAAGCACGATGGTTATTTCGGCATTGCCGACGACGGTCAAATAGAGTGTGGCGTAGGGCATGTCCATCCGGCATTTTCCGATTTAACTCCTGCTGATGTGTTTGCCTCATCAGAAGAATTGAATACGGAAATGAACTTGCGAGCGCTTGCTCGTGACGGCATTTATGATCTGTGGAAGGTTGGCCAGCCTTACGCCAATAAGTCCTTAGGCTGTGTTGAATTGTCTCGATTGAAAAAGATGATGCTCACACCACCCCATATTAGACAAGACTTGCCCTACAAAGAACACATCAAATACTTG